>DASQMK010000664.1:0-6504 GCA_035645575.1 Metabacillus sp. | reverse complement strand
GAAGACTAGTGATTCATTAACACGTTTTGTCGCTAGTTTCGTTGATGAATTAACACGATTAGGTGTTAATAAAGCTGTGATTAGTCCAGGGTCTCGATCAACTCCATTAGCTATGTTAATGGCAGAGCATCCTGAACTATCTTGCTACATGAATATTGATGAAAGATCAGCAGGTTTTTTTGCCCTTGGATTAGCCAAGGAAAACAAAGAGCCTGTTGTCTTGGTTTGTACATCTGGAACGGCAGCAGCTAATTACTATCCAGCTATCGTTGAAGCGCGATATTCAAGAGTTCCATTAATTGTCATAACAGCGGACAGACCCCATGAATTACGGGATGTTGGAGCTCCTCAAGCGATTGATCAGATTCAAATGTATGGTCAATATCCAAAGTGGTTTGTGGACGTGGCATTGCCTGAGGAGCAAGTTGGAATGTATCGGTATGTGAGGACGATAGCAGGACGAGCTGTCGCTGTTTCTGCATCTCATCCTGCAGGTGTTGTTCATCTGAATTTTCCATTTAGAGAACCTTTAATTCCTAATTTAGGATTGCCTAATCTGTGGGATACAGAAGATGAGAGGTCAAGTTATTTACATACGATTCAAGGTGTACCTGAACTATCAAAACCTCAAGTACAAGTAATCTCAGGTCTAATGAAGGAAGTTACAAAGGGACTAATCATTTGTGGGGAACAAAATGATTCAGCATTTGGTTCTGCAGTTAAAAAATTATCTAGTAAATTAAAGTATCCCATTTTGGCTGATCCTCTATCTCAACTTAGATCAAGTAAAGGAAATAAACAGGGGGTTATTGAAGGATATGATTCCATCTTAAAAGATCCAGAAATGATCCATATCCTTAAACCTGAAATTATCATACGTTTTGGGCCTATGCCTGTCTCAAAGCCATTAATGTTAATGCTAAAAAACAATCCGGATATTAAGCAGATTATTGTTGACCCAAGTGAGGAGTATCGTGATCCTACATTAAATGCGTCTCACATTATTGTTAGCGATCACACTGCTTTCTGTGAAGAATTATCTAAGGTCATTGCAGAAAATGCTACTTCAAAGTATTATGATAACTGGATTTTATGTAATAATGTTTTTCAAGAACTAGTTGATCATGAGCTAGGGAATGTAAACGATCTATTTGAAGGGAAAATTGTAAGAGAACTACAGCATGTTCTTCCTAATGGCAGTCGTTTAGTTGTCGGGAATAGTATGCCGATTCGTGATGTTGATACATTTTTCAGGAATACTGATAAAGAAATATGTATCCTTGCTAATCGGGGAGCTAATGGCATAGATGGTGTTGTATCAACTGCCTTAGGTATAAGTGCTGCCTCAACAAATTCTACTTTTCTTTTAATAGGAGATCTTTCATTTTTTCATGATTTAAATGGCTTATTGGCAGCCAAAATGAACAATTTGGATGTAACTATTATTTTGGTAAATAATGATGGAGGAGGAATATTTTCCTTCCTTCCGCAATCAAAAGAAGAGAAGCATTTTGAAACGTTATATGGAACACCAATTGGTATAGACTTTTCTAAGGTGGTTGCCATGTATCAAGGGCAGTATGTGAAAATTAATAGCTGGAATGAGCTTCATTCCTATTTTCAAGACAAATGGTCAAAAAAGGGCCTTAAGGTGATTGAAATCGAAACAGATCGTAAAACACGTGTCAAGATTCATCGGGAATTGTTAGATCGTGTTTCCCAGGAAATAAGAAAAGTGTTGAAACAATGAAGATTAGAGGCGTTAATTATCATGTTGAGATAAAGTTTAAGGGGGAACCTCTCTTGTTTTTGCATGGTTTTACAGGTTCTTCAGAGAGTTGGCAACATCTCATAAATGAGTTTCAAAACCACCAACTAATCTTTATTGATATACTAGGTCATGGAAAAACAGATCATCCATCCGATTCTTCTAGATATAAAATGGAAGAGGTAGTTGAGGATATAATCGAGATCTTTAATCGTTTGTCGATTCAAAAAGCAAATGTAGCGGGTTATTCCATGGGTGGGAGATTAGCGCTTTCTCTTGCTGCCTTACACCCAAATCGTGTTAAAAAACTTGTGTTGGAAAGCAGCTCGCCGGGATTAAAAACGGAAGAAGAACGATATCAACGTGTCAAATCTGATCAAATGCTTGCAGCTGAAATATTAAAGGATGGAATAACCTGTTTTGTTGATAAGTGGGAGAAGATCCCGCTATTTTCTTCGCAAATGACACTGTCAGATCAGCAAAAAATAAGGATCAGAAATCAACGACTATTGAATTCAGAGCTAGGCTTGGCAAATAGTCTCATTGGTATGGGGACTGGCTCTCAACCATCATGGTGGGGAGCACTTCCAGATCTTAATATCCCCGTTTTGCTGCTTTGTGGTGAATTGGATCAAAAGTTTTGTGAGATAGCTAAAAGCATGCAAAAATTATTACCATATTCAGTTTTAAAGGAAATTAATGACGCAGGACATGGAATTCATGTAGAACAACCGCGAATTTTTGGTAAAATAGTAAATGAGTTCTTAAAATAGGAGGTTATAAACATGGCAATTGAATGGGTAACAGAACGCCAGTATGAAGAAATTATTTATCAAACATACAATGGGATTGCAAAAATCTCAATTAATCGTCCACATGTACATAATGCATTTACTCCAAAAACAGTTATGGAGTTAATTGATGCATTTGCTTATGCACGTGATGACCAGAATGTAGGAGTTATTATTTTAACAGGTGAAGGTGGTAAAGCATTCTGTTCAGGCGGAGATCAGAAAGTTCGCGGTCATGGTGGATATGTTGGCGATGACCAAATTCCACGCTTAAATGTACTAGATTTACAACGTCTTATTCGCGTTATTCCAAAACCAGTTATTGCAATGGTAGCAGGCTATGCGATTGGTGGAGGGCATGTTCTACATATCGTGTGTGACTTAACGATTGCGGCAGACAATGCTGTATTTGGACAAACAGGACCTAAAGTAGGGAGCTTTGATGCAGGTTATGGTTCAGGTTATCTTGCTCGTATTGTTGGGCATAAAAAGGCTCGCGAAATTTGGTATTTATGTAGACAATACAGTGCACAAGAAGCGTTGGATATGGGATTAGTGAACACTGTTGTACCTCTTGATCAATTAGAAGAAGAGACAGTAAAATGGTGTGAAGAAATTCTAGAAAAAAGCCCAACAGCTATTCGCTTCCTAAAAGCAGCTTTCAACGCAGACACAGATGGCTTAGCAGGTATTCAACAATTTGCTGGAGATGCAACATTATTATATTATACAACTGATGAAGCAAAAGAAGGTCGTGACGCCTTTAAAGAAAAGCGTACACCAGACTTTAAACAATTCCCTAGGTTTCCTTAAGATATAAAGTAAAAGCTTGATGAATTCATCAAGCTTTTTTATACGATCAAAAACTATGGGTGATGATAAACTAAGGTTTTTCAATTGGATTTTGCGATAAGGTAAGTTTTTCTAACGAGGTTTTTAGAAGAGGTGGAGAAATGGAACACTCACTTCCGAATTGGTTAAAGCAACGTGCAGAGCTTACCCCTAACAGGTTGGCAATTCAACAGGGGGACGAAAGTATTTCTTTTGAAACGCTTTATAAACGAGTACAAGCACAAGCTTCTCTTTTAGCAAATCTGCATGTGCAAAAGGGCCAGCATGTTGGAGTGCTAATGAAGAACAGTATTGAGATGATTGAAGTAATTCATGCTATCTTTTCGTTAGGAGCGGTGGCAGTCCTTTTAAATCACCGGTTAACATCTAAGGAATTAGCATGGCAACTATCTGATGTCGAAGCATCTCATGTTATTTTTCATGAGGACTTAAAAAATAAACTAGATGCAGAAATACGTGTACAAGGTATCTCAATTGAACGTTTATCTGAGCTATCCTGCCCAAATATTGTTGCTTTGCAAGATGAATTTCAGGTAGATCAAGTTGCAACTATTATGTATACATCTGGTACAACCGGACATCCGAAAGGAGTTATGCAAACATTTGGCAATCATTGGTCAAGTGCAGTTGGTTCAGCATTAAACTTAGGCTTAAAAGAAGATGATCGATGGCTATTAGCTGTTCCTTTGTTTCATATAAGCGGTCTTTCTATTTTAGTTAGAAGTGTTATATATGGAATAGCGATTGTGTTACATGAAAAATTTGATGCGATAAAAATGAATCAATCCATCATGTCTGATAGGGTAACCATCGTATCTGTTGTCACCACTATGCTTAGTCAAATGATTGATGCTCTAGGCGATAAAAAATATCCATCTAGCTTTCGTTGTATGCTTGTTGGGGGAGGACCTGTACCTAAAAAAGTTCTTGAAGAGTGTAAGGATAAACAGATCCCTGTTTACCAAACGTATGGGATGACAGAAACGGCATCACAGATTGTTACGTTGTCCTCTGAATATAGTACAACAAAGTTAGGTTCTGCAGGGAAACCTTTATTTACTTGTCAGATGAAAATCATGAAAGATGGGAAGGAATGCGCAGCCTTTGAGGAAGGTGAAATCCTTGTAAAAGGACCGAATATAACAAAAGGCTATTGGAAAAGAGCGGATGCAACCTCTCAAGTGTATACTCAAGGCTGGTTCCATACCGGTGATCATGGTTATATTGATCATGAAGGCTTTTTATTTGTTTTGGATAGGCGTTCAGACTTGATCATTTCTGGAGGAGAAAATGTGTATCCTGCTGAGATTGAAAATGTCTTATTATCATTTCCGAAGATTGTTGACGCAGGAGTTGTTGGAAAAGAAGACGACAAATGGGGGCAAGTTCCGTTTGCGTTTATTGTGACAACGGGTGAAGTGGATGTTGAATCACTAATCGACTATTGTAAAACTCGTTTAGCAAGCTATAAAGTTCCAAAGGGAGTTAAAATCCTGAATGAGTTACCTAGGAATGCGTCAAATAAATTAGTAAGAAGAAAATTAAAAGACCTTTTGACAGAGGAATGTTTATGATAAAAATTAGAAATGTCAAATTGCATCATATTACACAAACCCTAAAAGTTCCTTTTACATCAAGTATAGGGCATGTGACAGATCGTGATAGTATTTTGGTTGAAGTCATTGACCAAGATGGTCAAAACGGATGGGGAGAGGTCGTTGCTTTTACGACACCATGGTATACAGAAGAAACTATTTCTACTTGCTATCATCTACTAAAAGATATCCTTATTCCATTAACAATGAATATAATCATTGAGCATCCTGAAGAGCTTCAAAAGATTTTTTCGAAAGTGAAGCGAAATCAGATGGCAAAGGCATCTCTGGAAGGGGCAATTTGGGACTTATATGCAAGAAAACAAGGAGTACCTCTAGCAGAAGAATTAGGTGGAGAACAGAAAAAGATTGAATGTGGTGTTGTTGTTGGAATTTCGAGTGTTCCGAACATGATTGAACAAATTAGCCGGTATGTTGAAGAGGGATATAAACGATTTAAAATCAAAATTTCCCCGAAGCAAGATCTTGAACTAATAGAACAAATCAGAAAGGTATTTCCGGATTTACCGTTAATGGCAGATGCTAATTCGTCCTATACACTTGCTGACATGGACAGATTAAAGGAACTGGATCACTATCAGTTAATGATGATTGAGCAGCCTTTAGCTGCTGACGATATTGTGGACCATGCAAAACTTCAGGAAAAACTTTCAACTCCAATTTGCTTAGATGAAAGTATTGTAACAAGTGAAGATGCCCGAAAGGCAATTGAACTCGGAAGCTGTCGAATTATCAACATTAAACCAGGTCGTGTTGGTGGACTATTTGAATCGAAAAAAATACATGATCTCTGTCAAGTAAATGAAATTCCTGTGTGGTGTGGAGGTATGCTTGAAACAGGGGTGTCCAGAGCTCATAATATTGCGTTAGCCTCACTTCCGAACTTTACGATTCCAGGCGATATCTCATCATCGACAAGATACTGGGATGAAGACATTGTCATACCAGAAATTAAAACTATGAATGGAACAATAACAGTATCAAGCGAACCGGGAATTGGCTATGAAGTAAATAGGGAAATAGTCAAAAAATATACAACATCTGTCACAAGCATTTAATCATGAAAAAGGAAAAAATTATCCTTGGATTTTAAAAACTAAATTTTCATGCCCAAAAACGAGGTTTGGACTTAAAGCAAAATATATTTATAAACATAAAATTAGCTAAGAAAATGAATAACATTGACTTGGGAAAGATCAAGTAAATGACTATAATCATGATGAAAGATAACAACTAAATCTATGATTAGGTTCTCTTTCTGCTCATGGATAGGATGACTTTAACATGTGTGTTTTACGGCAAAAAGCCAAAAAAACATGTTATGAGGCATCCTTTTTTTTTTATTTGTCGAAAAAAGATATTTGACATATATAAAAGAATGCTTTAAATTTTGTACTAAGGAAACTTTTTTTACCGTGTAAATAAAAAGTGACTAAAGTGAAAAAAATAGCACTCATACTACTTTTCGTCATAGACT
>DASQMK010000663.1:0-37619 GCA_035645575.1 Metabacillus sp. | reverse complement strand
TAGTGACTGATCCATGTAAAAAAAGATGACTCATATTGAATTCCCCCTTTCATTTGAGTCATCTTTTGAGTATTTTATTCATTTATAAGATATTGCTTAAATACTTCTTTTACCTTAGGAACCACGAAATGGCTTCCACCTCTATCTTTTACATCTTCAATCATCATTGTAACGAGGAGTTTTGGGTTGTTCGTATTAACCCCTACAAACCAGCCATTTTCTTTGCCTGTTTGATCATCTTTCGATTGTTTAAGTTCAGCTGTTCCTGTTTTTCCTGCTAATTGAAGTCCTTCTACTTTAGGCATATAAGCAGTACCGTTGGGATTGTTTACAACCTCTTCTAAGTTTTCAAGGATTATATTGGTATTTTCTTGTGAGGTGATATTTTCTTTCCAAATAGTTGTATTTGCCTCATCTTTCACTTCAAGATATGGTTTAACCATATTACCGTTATTCACATATGTTGTATATGCTGCAGTCAAATGAAATGGACTCATTAAAATCTCTCCCTGACCATAGCCAGAATCAGCTAATAATTGTTCATTTGAAAGATTTTCATTTGAAATAGATGAAGTTGAGGTTGGGAAAGGAAAGTCGATTTCTTCTTCAAATCCAAACTTTTTCAATCCATTAACCATTTCCTCTGCTCCTATATCCAGGGCTAATTGAGCAAAGTAAATATTGTCTGAGTAAATTAGTGCATCTTTTAAATTTATGTTCGAGTCAGCCTCTGACACTCTTGTAATGGAATAATTTCCCCAGCTGCTATCTTTCCTCCATGTTTTTCCACTTATTTCTTTTTCCTCTTCGGGATTTAAAACATCAGCTTCTAAACCTATTGATGCAATAATTGGTTTTAATGAAGACCCCGGTGAAAATGTTTTATTAAACCTAGCCATTAACGGCTTAAGTGGGTCTTCTGATAATGCAGTGTATTCAGATGATGATAAACCATATATAAATTCATTAGGATTGTAAGAAGGACTGCTTACTAATGCTAATGTTTCTCCTGTTAACGGATCCATTGCAACCGCTGTTCCTGCTTCGCCTTTTAACTGATCGTATAGTTGTTTTTGTAGCTCTCCATCAATTGTTACTTGAATATCCTCCCCATTTACAGGTGGTTTTTCAGCAATAATCTTATCTGTTCCTTCCACGTACATCGTGTAACCCGTCTCACCTTTTAAACGTGATTCAAATACTTGTTCCAAGCCAGCTTTTCCAACAAGTGATTGACTAGAATATCCTTCGTCTTTTAATTCCTCAAGCTGTTCAGCTGTAATACTCCCAATATACCCTGTTAAGTGAGCAGCTGCTTCACCATAAGGATAAAATCTTGCTGGCACGTCTTTCCTTTGGACAGATGGAATCGCGATTAATTTCTCTAGTAATTCCTGATTTTGTGGATCAATCTTTTTAATTGGAACGAAATATTCAGGTTGGACCCAACTTTGTGATAGTTTATCTTCTACCTCTTTCACTTCTAATGAAAGTAATTCAGCGATAGATTGAATCGTCTCATCCCGATTTTCCGGAAGATCACCTGGTACAATGCCAATTTCATATGCCAATCCATTTACTGCAAGACCATTATTTTTTTCATCAAAGATTTGGCCGCGTTCAGGTGAAGTACTTCTTACTCTAACTTCCTCATTACCTTCTAATTCCGGAAAAATCATCGAAGGTGACCATTGAACAAACCAATTCTCTCCATCTTCAGTCTCTTCTTTAACAATGTCTACATCCTGATCAAATGTGATAGGACCTGCTAATGTTTCCATTGAAAGTGAAAACGGATAAGTGGCCTTTGTTGCCTCTTTATCGATCTCTTCTTCTTCTTTCGGTATGTCAAACTCAATCTTTAGATCTTTTACAGACACTCCTTCGTAAATACCTTCATAACGACTAACAAACTCTTCTTTTGTTATGGCTTCCTTGGTACTTGACGAAAGTTTATCGTACATTTCTGAAAACTTTTGTTCATTCCATAGTTTTATGTATTCAGAAAACCGGTCTGCAGCAGTAGGTGCTTCTGTACACGCACTTAAAAGCATCATCAAACCGAAAAAGACAAGTGCCATTAAACCTTTTTTCATTACGATCCCCCCTTCTTACATATTGTACCAAAGATTACGTTGGCTTCAATTAATAACAACTGACTTTTTTTTGAAAAGAAAGTAACAAATCTTTTGAAAACGAAATAAAAAAAAGAATAATACATTCAATGTAGCTCACGTGTTAAATAAATCAAAATTGCAAATTAAAAAGTAGTTGAATCACATTTTTAGACAACAAAAACGTAGAGATTTTAACTCCTCTACGTTTTTGCCATTTTTTAAGCATCACAGCCGTTCGTTCATTAAAATGAAATGGGAGGTATTCAACTTCAATTACTAATTTTCAGTGGTATCTCCTTTATTACTCGTCTTTGTACCATTGCGATTTTTTACACCTTTACTTTTATAGGGTTTGGCACTTTTTGCTTTGTTTGCACTTGCTTGCCAACGATTCCAACCTTTCTTACCTGTTCCTCTGCCTGTACCGCCTTTACCCTTAGCTTTACTCATTAAATCACTCCATTATTCTTATAGGTGAGGGTACTATATATATTGTTAGTCTTATCCACTTCACCTGAAAAACTATACTAACTTTTACCTGCACTATTATAACTTGTTGTTCAATTAACCTGTCCGATCTAATTCATTTTAAAAATTACCCATCATCTATTGATATTTAATAAATAAACAATAGGGCGAATTCCAAAACAATTCGCCTCTTAATTAGTTAATATAATAATTTGTTATCTATCCAATAATAACTCTTTCCTTAGGGTAATGAAAGTTATCTTTTTTCTCTTTTGTTCCTAAGAGATAGAGAAATGTTAAAATTCCAATACGACCGATAAACATTAAGATCATAATAATGATCTTGCCGATTGTACTAAGTTCCGGGGTAATCCCCATTGACAAGCCTGTCGTACCAAAGGCAGAGCAGACTTCAAATAAAATAGTAATAAACGGGAAAGATTCTGTTCTTGTTAAAATAACAACTGCACTAAAACAGATTAGGAAGGCCATCATTGTGACAACAACAGATTTATTTAAATCTTCCGTATGAAGTTCACGCTTAAATATCTTGATTGATTTATTCCCTCTTGCAAAATGAAAAAGAAATAATAAATTTAAGGCAAAGGTTGTTGTACGGATTCCCCCTCCTACAGAACTTGGAGAAGCACCAATAAACATCAACGCACACAAAATCAATAACGTCGTCTCTGTAAATAAGCTCACATCCATTGTTGCTAAACCAGCACTTCTAGTAGCTGTTGATTGAAACAATGAATAAAAGAAGATTTCATGCCACTCTTTTCCCTTAAAGAAATAAGAATATTCTAGACATGCAATTGCAATCGTTCCAACGAAAATAAGGGCAAAAAATGTAATGGTTGTTAACTTTGAAAACAAAGTAAATCGATATCTCTTATTTTTACTAAATAAAAAATCCTTAACTTCAATTAATACCGGGAAGCCAATCGCACCTAATATAATTAAGATAATAACAATAAATTGGACAAAATAATCGTGAGCAAAAAGAACCATGGACTGACCAGTTATATCAAAGCCCCCATTTGTCGTTGCACTGATCGACGTAAAGAAGCCTTGTAAATATGCTTCTTGCCAAGTTGGGTAATATTTTAGAAAATAAGTCCCAAGTATTAATCCTCCAAGAAACTCTATTAGAAGAATAAGAACAATGATTTGGCGAATTAAGTTCACAATCCCAGATAAGCTTACCTGATTTTGGTCAGTCATTATCAGTTGCCTTTCTTTTAACCCAATCTTTTTCCCCATTATTAGCCACACAAATGTCCCTAGTGTCATAATGCCGATTCCACCAAACTGCAACACAAATGCCAGTATAAATATACCGGGAACACTAAATGTGTCAGCTGTAGACATTACGGTCAACCCCGTTACACTAACAGCACTTACAGCAGTAAAAAGGCGGTCAATAAAGGCAAATTCAACACCTGGTTTATGTGCCATTGGCAAACTAAGCAATAAAACAGATACTGTCACAGCTAAAAAATAATAGGAAACGATCAATTGCACAGGTGTTAACGATTGTAATCGAAGCTTTAATTTATTCATATCTAATTCATTCCTATCTTACAGTTCAAATTACAGTAAAAACAGGCACCTTGATGTACCCATGTTTCCTATCATAAAGAATATTGTATGAATTGAAAAGGCTAAATTCTTTTGTAAATGGTTTCAAAACCTCCCATCTTTATGTATGCAAATATATCTGTCTGATATAAAAAGGAAAAAGGATGACGACTAAGCCATCCTTCTCCTTTTTATTTTGCTTCTAATCTGCTGATACGATCATCTAAATCAGGGTGAGTCGAAAATAACGACATTCCTTTTTTGCTATTAATTTTTAATGTAGATAATGATGCCTGGTCATCTGTTACACGCTGTGTATACAGTTTAAGAGAACGTAGTGCATGGATCATTTTATCCTTACCAGCTAAATCTGCTCCCCCTCTGTCTGCATGGTATTCGCGATATCTTGAGAAGGCAAACACCACTAGGCTTCCAAGAATTGAAAAGACCAATTGGAATATGATCACAGCAACAAAATGAACGATTGGAGCTAAATCTTCTCTTACAAACCTGGATACAAGCCAAGCTGCAATACGTGCGAAGAATACGACAAATGTATTGACAATTCCCTGTAATAACGTCATTGTCACCATATCACCGTTTGCAATATGTGCTACTTCATGAGCAACAACACCTTCAACAGCAGCATCGTCCATTTCATGTAATAGTCCAGTTGACACTGCCACCAAAGAACGGCGCTTTGACGGACCTGTAGCAAACGCATTAACCTCTGGAGATTGATAAATACCTACTTGAGGCATTTTTGTAAGACCAGCTGCTCTAGATAAACGATGAACTCGTTCCACTAACTCTCTTTCAGCTGGAGAAAGCGAGCTATCAGGATTTAACACTTTTACCCCCATCATCATTTTGGCCATCCAGCGTGACATCGCCAATGACACAAATGAACCTGTAAAACCAACAACCGCACTAAATATTAGGAGGCTAACTAAATCCAGGCCACCACCTGCTGTTTGATAAGGTGATACATTTAATAGGGATAAAACAATACCAATAGTGGTGATAACTAAAATATTTGATAAAAGAAAGAGAAAAATTCTTTTCGCCATATAGACCTCCATATTTCAAGTTCACATGAACTTATATTATAATAAAATTATAGAAACATTTTTCATAAAAAGCAAGAAAGAAAACTTATATTTAATAAATCGTTCACGATTTTGTTAAATCCTTTACAATGAAGTTCTAACAAACTTTAGATTCCTGAAATGAGGTGTCATGATGACTTTCCAATTAACAAGAGTACAAATGACAAAGCTTTTATATGCCTTAAAAGGTGAGTCACAACAAACTCCATTACATATTATTGAAGATGCTTTAAAAAGATCGATATCTAATGAAAAGAACATGCCCAGCTTCTTAATAAAGGCAAGTAAAAGAAAAAACCATCTTGAATATGGTTTATCAACAAATGAAATTGTCTCATTAGCAAATCTCTGTGAATTAACCTCTTTAAAGTCCACCTCCATTCAAAATTGGATTAAACGGGATATAAAAGAGTTAATTGGACAACCTGAACTTGGTAAAAAATATTCAATAGAACAAGCCGCTATGCTATTAATTGTAAAAGATTTAAAAACCACTTTTGACTTTGAAAAAATACGCAAAGTACTGACAGAGGTCTTTAATACACTTTCAGATCGTAGTGATGATTTAATGAGTCCGATCACTTTTTATGGAATATATGTGTCTATCCTAGAAAGCTTAGACACTTTTTCCGATAATGATTCAACACTTGAAGAAAAGATAAATAACCAAATAAAATTTGCACCCCGGATTTCTTCAAGCTTAACAGAAGACCAATGCCATACAATTCGGAGAATCTTAGTAACAACAGTTTTAGCTGTATTAGCTTCACATCTCCAAACGAGGGCTCATCTATATATAAATAATTTATAGGGAGTTTCATTTCATTTAGGTCTAAAGATTTCCAGTATAGAAATCTATACTTTAAGAAACCTTAACAGTAAGGATATAAAGGAAATCTTTATATGCTTTTAGCAATTACAATAAAAGGGGTGCTTAAATATGGCTAGAAGTAGTAATAAATTACTTGTCCCAGGGATTGAACAAGCTCTGGATCAAATTAAATATGAAATCGCTCAAGAATTTGGAGTACATTTAGGCTCGGATACTGTTTCTCGCGCGAATGGATCAGTGGGTGGAGAAATCACGAAACGCCTCGTAGCACAAGCACAGTCACAGTTAAACGGACAAAAAACTGAATAACACATGGCAAAAAGGCTGATCAAATGGATCAGCCTTTTGTATAAGATATTCAATTATGCCCTTTTTAATCTTCACTATTCTTTTTTATTTCTGTTGTTTTGTTCACTTTGATTTTGTTCGTTAACGTTTTTGCGATCTTCTTTTATTACTTTATTTTCTTTGAGTGAACCATTATTTTTGTTTGCGTTATTTTCTTTGCGTCCGCTTTCTTTGTTATCGTTATTTTCTTTGCGTCCGCTTTCTTTGTTATCGTTATTTTCTTTGCGTCCGCTTTCTTTGTGATCGTTATTTCCGAGTTCACTTTTCGCTTTTTTTTGACCTTCCTTACGTTCCTGTTGCTTTTGTTTAGTTATTTGGCCATTATTGTTCTCTTTGTTTAGATTTTTGCTCAGGTTTTTTTGAAGGTCTTGATTGCTTTTGGAAGCATTTTCTTTTAGCTTTTCCTTAGCATCATTTAATTTTTCCTTCGTTTCTGGATTTATTCCTTCGGCCTCAGTAACGATTTTATCGGGCTTATTGCTTTCTTTTTCGAAGTTGTTCGGAATACTACTTGTTTCTTGTTTTTCTTCGTGAACAGTTGGTAATAATAGTTCTGTCTCTTTGTTAAGATCCTGAATATTTTCTTCCTGATCCTTTTGTTTTACAAGTTCTATATATTTCCCGGTCGAAACACCTTGTTTTTGAGCCTTATCTCTTGTTTCTAAATCTGATTCAATCGTTTTTACGACCATTTCCTCTTCTTCAATCGTAGAACGAATTTCGGTGATACCTGCTTGTAGCTCATCTTCTATATTCTTATCCGCTTCATTCATTACCGTAGTGATGACAATTTCTTTACCAGGATAAACGTATCCATCTGACTTACATTGATTCACAATTGTTTGTACCACTTCATTTAGTGGTTTTTTTTGCCAATCGCCAAGGTTATTGATAACGCTGTGCGCCTCTTCATTAAGCGGTATTAATGAAATCACCTTTAATTCATTATCAAGACTCACTTCAAAGCTAGGGTTTATGTCTATTGACATGTATGCATAAACTTTATCATTATTAAAAAAAGGTAGAAAACTTATCATAAAAAATATGATGGCTACTGCTGATAAAGCTCCTACCCTAGCTGTACGAGTTCGAAAATGATCGAAAAAGGTTTTATTACCTGTCTTTATTGTTCGTGCTGCAGCTTCTTCACGTTTATCCGTTAAAGGAAAAAAAGAAATCTCTTCACCTAATTCATAATTACCCTCATTATTTGAAGCCTTTAAAAATTGCCCGTCTGGGGTAAGCAGTGTAACAAAGTCATCATCAAGCTCTACGACGACCCCTCTTTTCATGAATCTAGCACCCCTTTTATATAATCTTTTAAATAGACGAAATTTCCTGAAAGAATGATAGCCATAGCTATGATGTATTTTCTATTTCTCTCTATGGTTTTACGACTAACTGAAACTTTTGCTTCAAGCTGTTTCACCGGCAGCTGTTTTTTGGCAAAAAGAATATTTCTTAATTTATCATCATTGACCAATTCTGACGCAACTAATATCGCGTTTTGCCTGGCATCAAAGTGTTTCGGAGATTGATCGACAATTTCAGCAAATGTTAATTGAAAATCTGTTAAACAGTGCTGAAAATAAATAATTTCTTCTCTTCGATGTTCTTCTTCAAGTTCTTTTGTATATTCGTCAATCGATAAGTCGGATTCAATTTTACTTTGGGAAAATTCTCCCTCTTCATGCTCTTGTAATTCTAGATGGACCGTATATGGATGACGAGCTTCCTTACGTATATAGTCAATGACTTTTCGTTTAATCACTAGCTCAGCAAAGGCTAGTAATGAGCTCCCTTTATCAGTTGAATATTTCTCAATAGCATCATTAAACGCAATTAGACCTATGCTAAATTCATCATCATTTTCACTAATGTATCGTTTACAAACAGATGAAACTGTTTTAGCAACGAATGGTTTATATTGTTCAATTAGTTCATTTTGTAAATGTTGATCTCCCTTTTGTATTTGGAGAACCGTTTCTTCTAATGTTCGTTTCTTCTTACCTAGTCTGAACAAAAGGCTAAGCATTGGGATGTTCACCTCTGTTTCCCCTGTATTACTTTGTTAATAATAGCTAATTTAATAGGGGATCGCAAAGGAAGAAATATGAAACTATTTTTCTTAATTCTACAAAAGAAAGTCAATTGTTACAAAATAAACTACTTTAGACCTATTGATTTCAATTCAAATGCTTAAATAAAAAAGTAGAGACTTTTTTGTTTTGAACGCCACGCTGAATCACACAGCATGTAAAAAAACATGGAAAGATCAGAAAAACATTAGTAAATTTCAGCTTAATGGCATTACCTCCCTCTCCAGTTCTTCCGTTCACTAAATAGTTACGTCACGATAATTTATCTTAAGGGTGTTAAAATAATATTTTATAAAAAAATATATCAAATGTGAATTTAGACCTATAAAATGTTACACATTTGATATATTTATCGTGATGTCTATATTGGTGCTGCTTTTGATCACTTAAAATTCAAATAAAAAGAATCCGACCTACGATCGGATTCATTATTCTTTAACTAGTATTTAAAAATCATTGCTAGCTTTATTTATTGTTTCCTCTTCAATTATCTCTTCCTCATTTATATCTTTTGATAAGAACCATCCTCCAACAGCAATTGCAGCAAGGACGATCCAGAAGATAATTTTCCAAGTGGCAGATTCAATAAAATGTTTAGATATGACGTCGATTTGCGGGTGTGCAAGTGTGTATAAAGCAAGTTTCACTCCTACCCAACCAACAATTAAAAACGCAGCCGTTTCTAAATTTGGTTTTTTCTTCAAAAGTTTTACAAAATACGTTGCAGCAAATCTCATGATCACAATCCCAATAATACCACCTGCTAATATTACTAGAAATTGACCTCCGTCAAGTCCGCCAATTACAGGTAAATTTGTTGCTGGTAAAGTAACTGCGAGTGCTACTGCAGCCAAAATTGAGTCAACTGCAAACGCTAAGTCTGCAAGCTCAACCTTAAGGACTGTACCCCAAAAGCCTGATTCCTTTTTAACGACCTTATGCTGCTCGCTTTTCTTTATTACAAATTTTCTCACAATATGGTTGATCGAAATATAGAGAAGATAAATTGCTCCTATTGCCTGAACTTGCCAAACATTGACAAGAAATGAAATGAGGAACAATGCACCGAATCTCAATACAAAGGCCCCTGCAAGCCCATAAAATAATGCCTTCTTTCTTTGATCCTCAGGTAAATGCTTAACCATGACAGCCATAACTAATGCATTATCTGCTGCTAAAATCCCTTCTAACGCTACTAATACTAATAATACCCAACCGTATTCTAATAGTAATGCCACATCCATTTTTTCTCCTCCTATGCTTAAGTAGTATTTTTCTTCTTATACCCTTTATCTGCAATAGGACAACAAAAAAAGACCCTTGCCGATAAAGGCAAAGGTCTTGCTAAGCATGTTAAACCGTTCCGATCATGCCAACAAAGCCGATGGAAAAGATCCATGAAATGACGACTTTGTTTTCAGGTTTCCCTGAACGCTACTCCCCTTTGAAAGAAGAATATGAAGTTACTTTTATCATACGTGCTTCTCTAATTAAATGTCAATTGTTTTTCTTCGTTTCTTGATTAAATTCGTTTAATAAATTGTTCTATAAGCAGATCTAATCTTCATATTCATGAATAAAGACAAGCATTGTTTTTGAGGGGGATGAACATGGATTGGGTACAGGCAATCATTTTAGGGATTATACAAGGTTTAACGGAATTTATTCCAATAAGTAGCACAGGACATCTATACTTAGGTCGATATTTTTTCGGTTTAGAAGAAGCTGGCTTATTTTTAGATACTATGCTTCACCTAGGTACTCTTATAGCCTTAGTTGTCTATTATAAAAATATTTTGATGAAATTAGTGAAAAATCCCTTTAGTCGGATATCAGCACTTTTAGTCGTTGGAACAATTCCAGCTGTTATTGCAGGTGTATTATTTAGTGATTACTTTGATAGTCTCTCAAAGTCAGGCATCTCTATTGGTTGGGAATTCTTAATTACCGGACTCTTTTTATGGTTTGCTGATTCGATTAGAAATGGAGCGAAAAAGGTAGACAACATTTCGTTATTTGATTCCTTTTTTATCGGATGCTTCCAAGCACTGGCGATTTTTCCTGCAATTTCAAGATCTGGAATGACGATTGTAGGTGCACTTTTAAGAAAAATGGATAAAGAAGCAGCAGCCTATTTCTCATTTCTATTGTCTATACCAGCTATATGTGGAGGAGTTATTTTTCAATTAAAGGATATGGTAGCAGGTACAGTACCACAGATTAGCCTTTTATCAATGTTTATAGCCACCTTATCATCCGCTATTTTTGGCTATATTGCTGTTAAATTTATGATCACTTTTGTTAAATATAGATCACTAAAAATCTTTGCTGTTTATGTATGGATTCTTGGCATTATCATTATTATCCTACAGCAATTATCGATTTTCTAATTAATTGGCAGCTATTTCTACTTATGAAATTCTTGCCTAAAGCTGAAAATAAAAGCAGGAAACTTACAACATAAGGCAGGCGATTACTATGCATACAATGTGGAAAGGCTCTATTAGTTTCGGATTAGTAAACATACCAATTAAACTTTATGCGGCAACAGAAGATAAAGATATTAAACTCAGAACGCTTCATAAGAAATGTCATAGCCCTATTCAATACGAGAAAAAGTGTCCAAATTGTGATGAAGAAGTAAAATCAGATGAAGTTGTAAAAGGCTATGAATATGTAAAAGGAAAATATGTTGTGCTTACAGAAGAAGAGCTTAAGGAATTAAAGGACGAACACGAAGATAAAACAGTTGAAATTATCGATTTTGTCAAAATGGAGGATATTGACCCCATCTTTTTTAACCGATCTTATTTTATAGGTCCTGGGGAAAATGGAGGAAAAGCATACGGTTTACTTAGGGAAGCTCTAACAAAATCAGGGAAAATTGGAATCGCTGAAATTACAATTCGCTCCAAGCAGCAGCTTGCAATGGTCCGTGTTTATCAAAACTGCATTGTAATGGAAACGGTTCATTATCCAGACGAAGTCAGAAATGTAAAAGAAGTTCCTAGTGTTCCAGAAAAGGTTGAGGTCGGAGAAAAGGAGCTAGATACCGCTATTATGCTTATTGATCAACTAACAACAACGTTTGAGCCTGAAAAGTACAAGGATGATTATCGATTAGCCTTACAAGAATTAATTGAGAGAAAAGTAAACCAAGATGAAGGCAAAACACCAACTGAAACAGCACCTCGTCAAAATGTTGTTGATTTAATGAGTGCCCTTCAAGCAAGTATCGAAAAAACAAAAAAACCACAAACAAAGGCAAAACCAAAGGCTAAGCAGGCTAAAGCTGTTGGAGATGACACCCTATCACCAAAGAAAGCTGGCACAGGTGGGACAACTGAAAAGAAAACGAAAACTGTTCGGAAAAAAGCTTAGTTTGGTTCAATTACTCAATAATTGTGAAAAAACTTGGTGATAGGTACCTATCACCAAGTTCTTTTTATTTTAAAACAACATTGCAAGACTGTCATTTATGTTTGTTACCAGGTTTATTACCTGGTTTACTTTTCGGCTTAGCATTTGGCTTTTCACCTGTCTTATTCCCTCGATCTTTACCCGTTTTTTTAGAGACATATGTTAAAACAGCTGATCCACCATTATCTATTGAAGGAAGTGTAATTGTTACTTCTTGCTTGTCGTTTACAACGTATTCTTTATTATTATATAGATCTTTTAACTTTATACCCACAGCATAGTCAACCTTAAACGTTATTTGTTTTTCTTCAGTATCTGTATTTAAGCCAACTAAAACACTTTCATCATTATATTCTCGTTCAAAAACAAGATATTTGTCCGCATCTCCACCTGCTACCTTTTCACGAGTTCCTTTTGAAAATACTTTAGAGTAATCTTCGCGAATATTTAGCAGTGTTGAATAGTGGTGATGAAGATCCATTGCTTTAGGGTCTTCATTTTCATAAAGTTCCCACGGCATGTCACCACGATTTTGGCCAAATGCTATTACATTGCCATCAGAATCTTTCTCCCAATCAGATTTTCCTGATCTACCTAGTTCTTCACCATAGTAAATAACAGGTTGACCTTTTGATGTAATTTGTAGAGCAGATGCGACTTTTAATTTCCCTACATCACCTTGGACATATTCTGATAAGAAGCCATTTTGATCATGACTGCTAAGAAATTGGCCTAGTGTTGCATTGTTTGTTAGTTTGTTGTTTCGATCTTGTAAGTATGTTTCAACTTGATCGATATTTCCTTCCACAAAGGATTTGGCTTTTTCCTTGAAATCAAAATCTAGTAGTGAGTCCATTTGACCTGTCCCTAGATAGCCGCCATCATTTGTTATGCTTGCTCCCCAATATTCCCCAATTATTTTGAAGTTTGGACTTATCGCCGTTAGATCATTTTTCAGCTCTTGCCATGTTGCATCTTCTACATGTTTTACCGTATCAATTCGGAAGTAGTCGATTGTGTCTCCACGATCTGTTCTAGCCTTTTCAATCCAAGCTGTTTGCCAGTCAATAATTTTTTGACGGACTCCTGAATCTTCCGTTTTGAAGTCTGGCAAGTTTTCAAGCTCTCCTCTTACAGTTGGATCTTCATCAACTGTGCGAAACATTCCTTTAAATGGAGCTAACTCATCCTCAGTAGGGAGATTTTCGCTATCACTTTTCCATGTATCCCAAATATCTCCATCCATTCCATATCCAGCATGATTGACAACCACGTCTAACATTATTTTAATTCCACGATCATGTGCTTTTTCAATTAGCTCTTGAAATGTTTCAATATCACCTAAGTGTTCATCCAAAGTTGTAAAATCTTTTGCCCAATAACCATGGTAGCCATATTGTTTTGACTCAAGGTTGCCAGCCGTTTTAAAATCTAATCCCTTGTTGAAATCAATATTATCCACAATTGGTGTGATCCAGATTGTATTGATTCCCAGATCATCAATATAATCTAGTTCATCAATAATTCCTTGGAAATCACCGCCATGATATGCTTCAGAGTGAGTAGGGTCATATTCCTTCCCACCGTTATTAGATGGATCCCCATCTTTAAAACGGTCTGTTAGCATAAAATAAATTCTTGCTTCATCCCAATCAAAGTTTAGCTTTCCACCAACCGATTGTTCAGGTTTAACCGTAATATTTACTGTCTTCTTATGCGTGTTACCAAATTCATCAATGACAATGATCTCAAGCTCTTTTTCACCTGCTGTCACAGATTGACTTGCACCAACTGATATTGCCCCAACGGTTGGGTCAATTTTGACTTTTTCCTTTCCACCTAGTGATGATAAGTTCGCATATATTTCTCTAATGTTTACGTTGTCATCAGATGTTACTTTTACCGATAGGACTGTATTTTCATCATAAGAAATTTCAGAAGGAGAAACATTTGCTTCGATTGTAAGATCCGGGCGAATATACGTAATGAGTGACTTTCCATTTTTCGTATTTTTTGGGTCGGTTACTTCCATGGTTTGACCATCTTTTGTCACTATGAATGAATACTCATACGTTCCTTCTGCTAAACCTTCTAGTTTATATGAAAAATACTCATTTTCCTCGCTATATTCCATTGAATATTCCTTACCATCGATTTTTACTTTTAGATCATCTATTGTATCCATGTCATCGTTTTGGAATAGCTCTTCATCTCTATAGTAGAATGTAACATTTCCATCTTGCAAAACTGGTCCTTTGACAGAAGGTACAACAGTTTGTCCTGGAATACCAGTAACAACTGTCACTTTTGTGATGATATCATCTCGATTAATTTGCACATTGTGATCATCACTGTCAGGAGAGATTTTAGCAGTATTCCAGTCAGTACCTTTTCTAACTAAGAATCCGATTGATTCTGTTTCAGGAGCGATTTCTACATTCGCTACAGCAGTATCACCCTCGATTGTTTCAAAATCGATTTGATCGTTTTTCACACCTGTATTCCATACCCACAGGTTCCAAGCACCGAAGTCACCTGTGAAATTACCATCAGGGCGAATATATTTAATGCGAACGTAACGCTGCACATTTTTCTTCACTGTCATATCTAAGGTTGCTTCTGCATCACCTGAAGTAGCAGTAATTACAACATTACCTGGTTTGATTCCTGTAACCTTACCAGTATTATCAATTGTTGCAACTGATTTATCTGATGTTGACCATGATACTTTTGCGTGAAGCATATCTTGGTTGAATTGATCTTTTACATGAGCTGATAGTTGAGTAGAATATGTTTCAAACACAGAATCATGACCAACGATTGTGATTGTATCCGGAACTAATGTTTCTACCGTTACATCAATCGAAGCCTCAATGTCACCAGCTTTAACGGTAATTGTTGCTACTCCTTCAGCTACACCAACAACTCGCCCATTGCTAACTGTTGCCACTTCATGATCAGATGATGTCCACGTTAACTCTTCTCCGAGCATAACACGTCCGTTTTGATCCTTTACATAGGCTGTGATCCCTTTTGTGTCACCTGGATTGATCGCAAATGAATTTGGATTTACCTCAATACTAGTTGGTTCAGGTGTATATTCTGCCTCTGATTGATCATAAAGCACCATCATTGAAAGTCCTTCAACAGTAACTTTATCAGCGTTAACGGTACGAATTGTTTCTGCTCCTGCTGATGTATGATCAACAACAACATTCCAATTTCCATTTGTAGGCAGAGCTACTTCCTTTGCTGATTTATTTGCGTTATAGATTACAACAATATTTTTCCAAGTATCATTGTTTGCATTATCTATTAATTGGTAGGCCACAACATTTTCATTCTGCTTTAACACCTGGAGATGTTTTTCAATCTCTTCTTTTGAGTCCATTTTAAATGCTGCATGTTGTTTACGTAATTCAATTAAGCCTTTGTAATAGGTAAAGACTGATTGATATTCATCTTTTAATTCCCAACGAATTTTGTTAATCGTATCTGGACTCTTGTAACTGTTGTGAACTCCATACTTACTTCTTAATATTTCTTCCCCAGCATGTATGAAAGGAATACCTTGAGATGTTAAGACGATGCCATTCGCCAGTAGACTGCGTTTTACCCATTCATTGTTTAATACATTTTCTTCGGTGATGACAGCATGGGGGTCATAGTGATCAGACTCATGATCATCATCTATACCTGCTACTCTCATTAATTTATCCCAAAGATTTAAGTTATCATGTGCTGTGACATACGTAATACTTTCTTGTGGTTTACTGGTGAACTGGTCAATTGCCCCTTTCACACCAGCTACGATATCAGCTTCTTTACCGGAAGAACCTGTTGCAAAGCCAGTTCCAGCACCATCACTGTCTCCTTTAATGGCCCCGCGAATATTATCGTTAAACACAGAATATCCTTGGTCTTTTTGTGATCCTTTCACATGTTGCATTGATGAAGGTAAGCTTGTAGAGCCTCCTGTCCAAGGCTCACCATAAATTAACATATTCGGATCAACTTTATTTTTCAATTCTTTTGTTAATTCTTGCATTGTTTTTTGATCAATTAAGCCCATTAAATCAAAGCGAAAGCCATCAATACCAAACTCTGTTGCCCAATAATGGACAGAGTCTTTAATGTATTTGCGAACCATTGGACGTTCAGATGCTACTTCATTTCCTGTTCCTGAACCATTTGTAATGTTACCGGCATCATCTGTACGATAATAATAACCAGGAACAATTAAATCAAATGGAGAACTACCTTTTAGTTGTGTTGATTCATTCATATATGTGTGATTATATACAACGTCAACAATCACACGAATTCCGTTATCATGCAATGATTGAACCATTTGCTTGTATTCTTTGATTCTGCTAGTAGGGTCAGTAGGATCGGTAGAATAGGAACCCTCTGGAACGTTAAAATGAATCGGATCATAACCCCAGTTGAATTTTGCATCAGTAGAGTTTGGATCATCTACTGTCAGTTCATTAACTGAACCAAAATCATAGGTTGGTAGTAAGTGAACATAATTTACACCTAGTTCCTTTAATGAATCAATACCCGTTTTCACACCGCCCAGTCCAGTTGTTCCTGTTTCCGTAAAGGCTAAGTACTTTCCTTTATGGTGCATTCCAGACTTTTCATCAATAGAGAAATCCCTTACATGTAACTCATAAATAATAGCATCTGCAGGAGATACAATAGCCGGCTTGTACGAAGGGTCAAACCCTGCAGGATCTGTACTATCTAAGTCAATGATAGCCGCTCTTTGGCCATTAGCAGAAGTGGAACGAGCATAAGGATCTACAGCATAGTGGGATGTTCCATCAGCAAAATCAAGCTTATACATATAGTATTTATTCTTTAGATCTTGATTAATGGATATAGACCAAACACCATTACTTGCTCTTGTCATTTCTGTTTCATTACCACCCGTGTGGTTCGTAACAAAAGGACCTTCATATGTACCTGCTTCATCATAGATTGCTAGACTTACCTTTGTTGCTGTAGGCGCCCAAAGCTTAAAGGTCGTTTTGCTTGAAGAATAGATGTAACCCAAATCATTACCGTTGTAATAGTAGCTGTCATCATTAAGGACATTTCTCATCGTTACCTTTTTTCCTTCTGACTGACCTAAAGAAACTTCGTACACGTTTCGAACGTCGATATTTTCACCATCAGCAATTGAGAGTTTAGCCTTTTTATCGCTAATTTTTGTAGTTGTTGTCTCCACAATTTCATTAGTTGCTCTATCTGTAACGACAAATTCTTGTTCTCCAATTGCCTTATTTGTAGTCACTAAAATCTCACTTAAAGAATCCATTAAAGCTGATTGAACCTGGACTTGCTCAGATGACTCAATTGTGAAAACTGAATTTCCATCTGCTGTATTTGGATTAAGTGGGTCAGTGCTATTTTCATTCCAGTTTCGGTTATTAAAAATAAACTTATACTGATAATCTCCTTGTTCAAGATTTGGTAGAGTAGCTGTAAATACCCCATCATTCAAAGACATTTCAACAGCAGTTGTTAAATCCCAATTGTTAAAATTGCCAATCACATATACTGCGCTTTCCCCTTTACTCACATAATTAAAAGTAACCGAACCATCATCATGAATGACTGGACTTGTTACTTCAGCGCTAACGTATTCATTTGGGACAAAACCTAAAAACAGTTGTAAAACAAACGATAAAATGACAAATAACGATAGCACTCTCATGTTTGACCTCTTCAAATTATGTTCCCTCCCCTTTAAAAATGATTGTTTAGCGAAAACGATTGCACAAAAAGTAAAAAAAGAAAGACTTCTATACCTAAGCTCATTTTGCAACCGCTTTCAATTACTCTATTAGAATAGCACCTTCAAAATCGTGTTGCAATACGAAATTTGGATCAGTTTTTATTTTTTCTTTCCCTTATTAGAGCAATCACATCTATACTGATTGCTCATTTTGTGCTGTAATCCATTTAGCTGCATCATATAATGTTGGAAATTGATAATCAGCTAATCCTGCTGCTTCATCTCCAATTAATATTGTTTTTGCTCCGGCCTGCTTTCCAGCCAAAATATCGACATCTCGATCCCCTACCATAAAGCTTTCCTTTACATTCACTTTATGTTTTTCAGCTAACGTATGTAGCATTTCTGGCTCCGGTTTTCGACATGCACAGCCTGCATTAGGTTTATGTGGACAATAGATGATATCATCAATTTTCCCTCCACTTTTTGCTATATCCTCCTTCATTTTTTCATGAACCTTCCTAAGCATGTTTTCCTTCATATAGCCTAACCCAACACCACCCTGGTTTGTGACAACAAACACAAGGTAATCTGCGTCATTCAAGAGCTTAATTCCTTCGCCTACTCGTTCTAGTAAATACATTTGCTCAGGCTTGTTGACAAATTTTACTCGCTTACTTAACACCTCATTTATAACACCGTCTCGATCTAGAAATACAGCTTTTTTCAACTTATCATTTCTCCTCTCATGAATTTTCGTGTAACGGTTCATAATATTGAATATCAAGATTAAAGGGTGATGCTTATTGAAACCTATGCTTCCCACATTACATACTGATATACCTACAGGCTCAGATTGGGTTTATGAAACAAAGTACGATGGATTTCGATCGATCTTAATTATTTCTGAATCTTCAATTGATTTAATGAGTCGAAACGAGAAATCACTAAATAAACAATTTCCAGAAATCATTGCAAATATAGAAGGAATGTTTGAAAGTTTAAAGCCTTTTTTGCCTCTTACTTTGGATGGCGAAATTGTCTATCTCACATCAACATATTTCGCAGATTTTGAACAACTTCAAATTAGAGGGAGATTAAAAAACCAGGATAAAATTGAGAAAGAAGCGGAAAAACATCCTTGTCGTTTTCTAGTCTTTGATCTTCTAAAGATAAACGGAAAAAGTCTGCTTCCAGAGACACTTAAAGTTAGAAAAACAGAGCTCCAAAAGCTATTTCAAGCTTTAGGATTGGAGCAAAATGTAAATCCTGTTTCATCCAATCTTTTACAGTATGTACCCTTTACATCTCACTATTCTAGCTTATGGAAAGATATGCGCCTTGAAAACGGGGAAGGACTAATTGCCAAACATTTAAAAAGCAAATGGGAAAGCGGAGTACGCACACAGCAATGGTTAAAAATTAAGAACTACAAATATGCTCATTTTTTTATTACTGGTTACGACAAGGAGAATGGATATTTTCATGTCGGAGTTTTTCATGATGAACATATTGTACAGGTAGGAAACTTCTCACATGGCATTTCCAGTTATGAACGTGAAGCACTTCTTACAATTGTACGAGATAATAAAAAAGCTGAAACAGCATCTTTTATTGAAATCGAGCCTGCTATTGTAGTAGAAATTCAATTTTTATCTATATATAAAAACCAATTACGTGAACCATCTTTTTCGACATTTCGATTTGATGTACATGTTGAAGAGTGCACATGGGATATGCTTTTAATTAAAACCGCGCCGATTGATGAAAAGATTACAATCACACATCCTGATAAACCATTATGGGAAACAATTGACTTAAAAAAAGAGAAGTTTATAAGCTACCTTTATCAAATATCACCATTTATGCTTCCTTTTTTAGAAAATCGTCTGTTAACTGTTATTCGATTTCCTCATGGAATGTTTGGCGAAGCATTTTATCAAAAAAACTGTCCGGATTATGCACCTTCATTTATTAAGACTAAGAAACATGAGGAAATTGATTATATTATTTGTCAAGATCTATCAACCTTGATTTGGCTTGGGAACCAACTTGCCTTTGAATACCATATTCCTTTTCAAACCATTGATACACCATACCCTACAGAGATTGTTTTTGATCTTGACCCACCGTCCAGAGAATTTTTCTCTCTTGCCATTAAAGCTGCATTAGAAATGAAGAAGGTATTTGATCAATTTCAATTAAAGACGTTTCCAAAGTTATCTGGAAATAAGGGACTGCAAATTCATATCCCTTTGTCAAAAAATTCATTAACTTATGAGGAGACTCGTGTGTTTACAGAGTTTATTGCCAATTTCCTTGTGACGAGTTTCCCAGACGATTTTACAATTGAGCGAATGAAGAAAAATCGTGGTAATCGACTCTATATTGACTATATTCAACATGCAGAAGGCAAAACGATTATTGCCCCCTACTCTCTTCGAGGAAAAAAGGAAGGAGCGTTCATTGCTGCACCTCTTTTCTGGGAAGAGATCAATGAAGGGTTAACAGTCGAACAATTTACAATTGATGATGTCCTGCATAGATCAAAAACAATTGGTTGCCCTTTTGATGATTATTTTGAATCACCTCAAGATGACACGCTACGTACATTAATTGATCAGATTAAGTGAAACTTCCATCAATGGGGGGGTTCTTCATCCCCCCACTGATGGTTAGTTGAACCAATCGGACCTTTACGGCCAGTTTTTATAAACTCTGAAGCTTGAGGTAGGGGCTTACTGCCTTACTTCTTTTTCTCCTTAACTATTTCAATCATTTGCTCAAGCATGTTAACCATATCATCCTTTTCGAATTTGGATGGTTCCGGCAACTTCTCTTGCCTTGATTCTAATTTTTCCTTTTCCTCAGAATTTTCACAATCAACACGGTCTTCAATTAAATAGGCTGGAATTAGTTGACCGTCTGGAGTGACATATTTTTTATTCATCCTTCTCGTTTCTCTATCAAATAAGCTATAGATGATCGGAATAATGAACAGAGTAAGGAATGTGCTTGAAATTAACCCGCCAATTACGGTTATTCCCATTGGACGATTGATTTCTGTTCCTTCTCCTAAACCGAGTGCTAATGGAACCAATCCTAATATGGTTGTGAGTGCTGTCATTAAAATTGGCCTTAATCTTACTTTTACTGATTCAACTAAAGCATCATATGTTTTGAAGCCTTGTTCTTTTTTCTGGTTAATAAAGTCAACGATAACGATCGCGTTGTTAACAACAATACCAGCTAACACAATAAGGCCAATCACAACTGTTAAACTAATTGGCGAGTTTGTCGCAACAAGAGCCACGGCTACTCCAATTAACATTAATGGTACAGTAAACATGATGACAAATGGATATTTAAATGATTCAAACTGTGCAGCCATCACGATGTAAATAAAGATAATTGCCAGTATAAACGCAAGCAGCATATCATCTAAAGTAGATTCAAGAAGCTCTCGATCGCCACTAAAGCTAATTTCTGTTTCATCAGGTAAATCCAGTTCTTCAATTTCTTTATCGACTAATTCAGAAATGTCCCCTAAGTTTGTTGAATTACTATATCTTAATGTGTATTGTACAGCGGGCTGTTTATCAATTCTTTGTATCGATACAGGTCCTTCCCCCACTTGGATTGTTGTGATTTCCCCTAGCTCAACAAAGCTATTATCTGGTTTTTTTATCAATAATTTTTTGAGATCATCAACATTTTCACGAACAGATTCGTCATACCGAACATTTACCATATAAATCTCGTTATCACGTTCATTTGTCATCTGAATGGCGTCTATACCTCTTGTTACATCATTCACAATCATACCAATTTGAGCAGGTGTTAAGCCATTTTCGAGGACTTTTTCTCGATCTACAGTTATCTGAACCTCTTCGACGGTTTCTGTAAGGTCATTTGACAGCTCTTCAACATCGTTTATTTCAACTAGAGCTTGGTCGATTTTTGCAACAGATTCTTTTAATCGTGTTTCTTCCGTATTTTTAACATGAAATGTTAAAGTATTAGGTGTTGAACCTGTTGAAGATTGAGTATTAAATGTAAGCTCAGTAGTATTATTCTGACCCTTTGCTACTTTCTCCAATGTTTTTTTAAGATTGTCGATAAAATCAAAGGTAGACACATTTCGATCTTTAAGATCTTTTAATTTCACGTAAATTTCAGCAATATTTGTACTCCCTGTTCCTCTAAAAGAATCTTCTTGAGTAGAACCAATTAAACTTACAAATAAATCGACATCCTCTTCTTTTCCAAGCTCCTCTTCCATTGCATCAACGACTTTACTTGTTTCTGATAATGCAGATCCATTTTCAAGTTCAACATCTATTGTAAAAAAGCCTTCATCTGTATTGGGTAAAAATACTGCTCCGACTCTGGTCAATCCATATAAACTTCCTGCAAAGATAATCAATGTTAAAACTAATACCACTGCACGATTACGCAGTGCCCATTTAATCATACTATCTAAAGAGAGCATGACAGTAGACTCTCTTCGTACCTTTTCTAAATTCTTATTAGGACTTTTCAATAGTTGGCTTGCTAGCATCGGGACAATTGTTAGCGCAACAAATAAGGAAGCAAACAAACTAAAAACAATCGTCAAGGCAAACTCAGTGAAAAGATCACCAATAATTCCTGAAATAAAGACGACTGGAATAAACACAGCCACAGTTGTTAAAGTGGAAGCAATGATCGCTGGTCCCATTTCTTTCGCCCCTTGATAAGCGGCCTCTTTAGTTTTTTTCCCCATCGATAAATGACGATATATATTTTCAATGACAACGATGGCATTGTCGACAAGCATGCCGATTCCTAAGGCTAAGCCACCTAGTGTCATAATGTTTAATGTGAAGTTTGAAAAATACATTAGTACAAAGGTTACAATTACTGAATATGGAATTGCTATCCCAATAATAAGAGGACTTTTCACACTTCTTAAGAACATAAAGAGGATCAACATCGCGAAAACTCCACCGATTAAAAGAGTGTTAACCATATTCTCTATCGCTTGGTCAACATATTCACCTTGGTCAAAGATGATTTCAGCATCAATAGATTCATATTTCTCTTCCGAAAGGATGTTAGATAATTTTTCTCGAAAAGCATCTGATACTGCTGCAGTGTTTGCATCAGATTGTTGCAAAACACTTACTAACAAGGACGGGTCTCTATTCGCACGTGTTATTGTATTTGAGTCTTTTTGTGTAATGGCAACATTTGCAACATCTCCAATTGTAATATTTTCACCATTCTTTAGGTCTTTCTTCAATACAAGACTTTTTAAAACATCAATTGAATCAATAGAACTTATTACTCTAGTCGTTAATTGCTTTCCATCAGTCACGACTGGGTCGCCAGGCGATGTGACTGAATTAGCTCTGATTGAATCAACAATTTCTGATTGACTAAGTGAAAATTGCTCGAGCTTTTGTTGATCAATCTCCACCCTTACCTCATCTGTTTGTAAGCCTGATAGATTAACACTTGCTACACCTTCCGTTTTAGTTAAATCTTGTTCTAATTCCTCTGCCAAACTTTGAAGCTGCTCTTCTTCATCTGTTGACGTTAATGAAAGCTGTATGATTGGAAATTGTGATGGATCAAACTTTAAAAAACGTGGATCACCAGCGTCATCTGGAAGAGGTGCATCTTCCATTTTTGTTCGAATCTCATCTTGAATATCATCAATATGGGTTGTCCAAGAAAATTGCATTATGACTAAGCTTGCATTTTCCTGTGATGTCGATGTAATTGTATCTAATCCTTGAACAGTTGAAAGGGCTTCTTCTAAAGGTTTAGAGACTTTTTCTACAACTTCACTTGGACCTGCCCCTTCATAATTAGTGACAACTACTCCAATAGGCGGGTTTATTTCAGGTATCAGCTTTAACGGAATATTTATAACTGAAACAGCTCCTAGTATTAACACTAGAATCATTGTCACAATAGTAAACACCGGTCTTCTAATAGAAAAATGACTTATTTTCATTCAGTATCCCCTCGCATCTTTTTCATACTATATGTATACCCCTAATGGCTTTAACGCAACTCACCACAAGAATAAAGGTAATAGGTAATGATTTCAAGTTTTTACATGTTTTTAACTTTCCATTCCTACCTTCATTCCAATGAAAAATTTAGGATTAGAAAAACATGGCTTACTGCCAAGTCCTAATGGCAAAAGCCTTAGTATTTCTTATCCTATCATCCATAAAATCTTATGCTTTCTGATAGAATAAAAAAGAGTGACCAATTTTATGGTCACTCCAGTAAACGTTTACAATCGTGTTGTTTTGAAATCTATCTAAATAGTAAATGCTGGCTATGCACTCCCGCCTTCTTTAGTAGCGCTTTCAATTCTGCCTGTTCTTCAGCATTTAGCCCAGAAAAAGCACGAGCAATTCGAATTGCATGAATTGGATAAATCTCATCCAAGTAAGACTGTCCTTTATCAGTCAACTTTGCATAAATTGAACGCTTATCCTTCGGATCCTGTTCTCGATATATGTAGCCATTTTTTTCAAGCTTATCGATCACATACGTCACATTGCCACTAACTAGCAGTAATCTTGAACCAATTTGTTGAAGTTTTTGTGGTCCCTTCGTAAACAATAATTCCAGGACAGCAAATTCTGTTGGATTAAAGCCATGCTCCTTACTATCACGGATAGAATGCTCAGATACACTCTTGAAAGCCCTTGCAAAAACTCGAAACAAATCTAACGCATTCTGTAATTCTTCTTCAGTAAATGATCTCATCCCATCGCCCTCTTGTTTAAAATTATCCAAAGATAAAATTATTAAAAATAGCACTTCCTGTTCATTTTACTATTAATTAACCTAAATTTGAAGGTTTTAAATAAGAAAAGTATGTAATTATAATAATAGTCAAGTAGAAATGAGGTGTAGCATGAACGAAATGATCGAAAATATCTTGAAAGAACTTGAAAAACAGGAACAAATTCAAATTCTTTTTGCCTGTGAATCTGGAAGCCGCGCGTGGAATTTACATGAAAAGAACAGCGACTATGATGTAAGGTTCATCTATAAGCATGCAAAAGATTGGTATTTACAATTATATGATGGTCGAGATGTTATAGAAAATAACTCATTTAATAAATTTGAATTTGTAGGCTGGGATCTCAAAAAGGCTTTGCGCTTGCTGAATAAGTCTAATCCCACTTTACTTGAATGGTTATCTTCACCTATTGTTTATCGAAATGAGCCAATATTCACAAAAGAAATAAAAGCTTTTGCCCAAAAAACGTTTTCGCCATACTCTGTTCTTCACCATTACCTAAGTATGGCAAAAAAAAATTATTCTCGTTTAAAACAAGCAGAATCTTGTACTGCTAAAATGTATTTAACTGTCCTAAAGCCATTACATATTTGTGATTGGATTATTGAAAATGATGAATTCCCACTAATCGGCTTACACATCTTCCGTAAAGGTCATCCAAGTACCATCATTCAAGATGAAATCCAAAGGGTTATTCAACATAAACAAGCTGGACATAACTACTTATCAGACACTCTTTGTCAATACATAGAATCAAGTTTACGTACACTAGAAGACCATGTGAAAAAAAGTCGAAATAATAATTCAAACCAAACAAAGTCATTAACAGATTTTTTTATCAAGACAATAAATGAATTAAAATAAAGGGACCCCATCAATGGAGTCTCTTTTTCATCCTGTGGACGGCCCCTTTCTTCTTACCTTTGGAATGTTGTGATAAAAATAGTTATATTCATTTTTCAATTCAGTTAACGTCATTTTATTCATTACCTGGCTATTGTAAACACCAATTGCCAGTAGCTTTTGTGAGTAGTAATTTCTTTGCTCTTCAAGTGCAGTTTGTAACATTTTGCTCATAGCACTCATCTCCATTTTCATTTTTTTACATATTCAATTTACCTTAAAATTGTTATGAGACAATTAACGTAATGTTAAGATTTTTTTTCGAGATATTAAGATTGTATAAATTTGATTAAATATTCATATTTTTGTCGATAATAGTTTCAATAAAGTATGGAGTTGAAACGAATGGCAATAAAGGTAATCGCGATAAAAAAAGGCTCTATCTATACAAAAATCTATTACCTCAATCTATTAGAACCAAAAAACAAACAATTATATATGGCTATTTATAATAAAACGGAATTATCGATTTTAACCATTTTTAATTCACTGACAGATCAATATGAAGAAGTTACTTCTTTATTCCCGGTATCCTTTCTACAAAACCTATCAGAACAAATCTTTGCACAAATAAATCGTAAGTCCTACAGCATACAACAAAAAGAAACCCAACTTAAATCTATCCTCTAATGAACTTATTTCATCAATGATTGTTTTTTCTTAAGCTTTTATCTAATCGTACTTCTTCTGTGACTCGTTTACATTTCTCCTGTTAAAAAACCTAACACCTTTTCACAAAATAGATATTTTTATGTTAGAATTTCTAACATAAAAGAAGCCATCTACGACAAAACAGGATATACTTGTAAAAAGAATTGTTTAAGGGGTGGAGAGATTGAATCATCAAGACCGCTCTTATAAGGATAAAAAGGTGATTTCAATTGGTACAGTAAGCGAGTTAACCGGCTTAACACTACGGCAAATTCGTTATTATGAAGAAAGAAAACTAATTGCACCGTACCGAAATGATCGTGGTACGCGAAAGTATTCGTTTTCTGATATCGAAACATTAATGGACATTGCAGACAAACGGGAGGACGGTGTACAAACAACGGAAATTTTAAAAGAGATGCGTTTAAAGGAACGAAAACGAGAAAGTGAAGCAGATGTTAGAAAGAAGATGCTACAAGGTCAGCTAAACGCTCAATTCAGATATGGACGTGGCGGACATTGATTAGTAAAACTTGGCTTGTCACCAAGTCCTATTGGCGAAAGCCTTAGTTTTTCTTATACTATCATCCGTAAAATTTATATACTTTCTGATAGTATAAAAAATAAACGCTACAGCTAATTATTCATAATACGCTGTAGCGTTTTTTTATGTTTTATCATCCCCTCATACTAGGACATTTTTCTTAAGACCCGTTAGGCCTCTTATTAAATCCCCAATCGGTAAAGCACAAGATCTGCAACCATTTCTTTTTTTCGATCCCTAAATATAGTATTTCGACTTTTTTTTATAAAAAAAGGAAAAAAACACAGTATACTATTTACATTCTCCTAAAATATCAGATAATAAAAGTACTAGGATCATTTTACCTAGATGTTTATTGTGAGGTGTTCATTGTGAAAACATTAGATACCGTTATTGAAGAATACCGAAACAAGATGTTTCTAATTGCAAAGGAAGATGGCTTAAATTCACATCAAACCTTAATTGCAAGTCAACACTTAGATGAGTTACTAAATATAAAAATGGCTGAAAGCAAGTCAATAGATAGAAAGAAAGATAAACACCAATAACCTCATTTTAATTGGAATGGTTGAAATACATCAATGGGTAAAGCCTTGGTGTATTTTTTATCTATTAATATTTCTCTTTATAAGGAAGTGATTTCATTGGATCGTCAAATAGTTTGGTTAAGTAAAGGAACCCCTTCTACCCTTACATATAAAGGAAAAGAATTTCGGTCAGGTATAGCTAAAAATCAAGTGAATAAACTAAAGATCACATCAAAAGGAATAATCGGGGATGATGTTGAAAATCATGAATTTCATGGCGGAACTGAAAGAGTGATTTGTGTATATGCATATGAACATTATGAATATTGGGAACAACTTTATCAACAATCACTTCCCAAAGCCGCTTTTGGAGAAAACCTTACTCTAAAAGGAATGAGAGAACAGGATGTTTGTGTTGGGGATATCTATCAAATCGGTGAGGCTGTTATTCAAGTTTCTCAAGGTCGGTTTCCATGCTCAACCATTAATAAATACACAAACATTCATACCCTATTAAACAAAATAATTGAACATGGCTATACCGGATATTTCTTTCGAGTATTAGAAGAAGGTTTCATTTATTCAGATTCGGCCATAAAATTACTTAATAAGCATCCAAAGGAAATATCGATCAGCACCATTCATCATACCTACTTTCATGATAAAAGTAACCTAGCGCAGATTGAATCGATATTATCATTAGATGCACTTTCTGAAGAATGGATGCTTCGTATGAAAAAATTACACAAATCTATTACAGAAAAATCTGTCTAGTTTAATTAGAGGAAGCATTCATTTAATAATCTATTTTACAATCTAATTGTTTTTAAGAAAAACTAGTACTTTTACCAATCACTAGTGGTTAAAGCATTAATTTTTTATAAAATAAAATTCAGATAGTACAAAAGATTCTGTTGACTTACCTTTCTATTGTGATATGATAATACCTGGTTTTAAATAAATTACCATTATCTACTAGGGGAGTCCATTAGCTTGGACTGAGAGAGGAACGCGTTCGAAGTTCTTTGACCCTTTGAACCTGATCTGGATGATACCAGCGTAGGGAAGTAGGAATAATCTAAAGATGGGTCTTTACTTGTACCCCTTTTTATTATATTTCCTACATCTAACGAACGGGTTCTGAAAATCAGAACCCGTTTTTTATTTCCTTCCGTTGTTATCAAGTAGATTGAAATTCCAAGGAGGAGATTAGATGAAGATTAATGTAAAACAACCATTCCCAGGCAGTAAGAAAATTTATATGCAAGGAAGTAAACCGGACATTCAAGTGCCAATGAGAGAAATCTCACAGGGAAAAACTCGCAATACATTTGATGAAAAGGAAAATCCACCCGTACATGTTTATGATACAAGTGGTCCCTATACAGATCAAAACGCTGAAATCAACATTTCAAAAGGCTTGCAAAGAACAAGAGAAAACTGGATCAAGAGTCGCCATGATGTTGAACACTATGAAGGCCGGAAAATTAAACCTGAAGATAATGGATATAAAGCGATAACTTCTTCAGCTGTCGAAATATTCCCATCAAATACAATAAAACCACTCGTAGCTAAAAAAGGAAAAAGAGTTACACAGCTTCACTATGCTCGACAAGGAATTATTACACCTGAAATGGAGTTTATTGCAATCCGTGAGCAAATGGATCCTGAATTTGTTCGAAGTGAAGTTGCCGCAGGTCGCGCTATTATTCCTGCAAATATCAACCATCCTGAAACCGAACCAATGATTATCGGGAAAAATTTCCATGTTAAGATTAATGCCAATATTGGAAATTCAGCTGTTACCTCATCCATCGAAGAGGAAGTTGAAAAGATGACATGGGCTATTCGCTGGGGTGCTGATACAATTATGGATTTATCGACAGGGAAAAATATTCATACAACGAGAGAATGGATTATTCGCAATTCTCCAGTACCTGTTGGAACCGTACCAATTTATCAAGCTTTAGAAAAAGTAAATGGCATTGCCGAGGATTTGACGTGGGAGGTATATCGTGACACTCTCATTGAACAAGCCGAGCAAGGAGTCGACTATTTCACCATCCATGCTGGCGTTCTACTAAGATACATTCCGTTAACTGCCAACCGGACAACAGGAATTGTGTCAAGAGGCGGTTCAATTTTAGCACAATGGTGTTTAGCACATCACAAGGAAAATTTCTTATACACTCACTTCCATGAAATTTGTGAGATCCTATCCGCATATGATATTTCTGTTTCTTTAGGCGATGGATTACGCCCCGGCTCTATTGCTGATGCAAATGATGAAGCACAATTTGCTGAACTTGAAACATTAGGAGAGCTTACGAAAATTGCCTGGGAATATGACGTTCAAGTGATGATTGAAGGTCCAGGTCATGTTCCAATGCATCTTATTAAAGAAAATGTCGAGAAACAGCAAAGCATCTGCCAGGAAGCACCATTTTACACATTGGGGCCATTAACAACAGACATCGCTCCTGGGTATGACCACATTACTTCAGCAATAGGTGCAGCAATGATTGGTTGGTTTGGAACAGCGATGTTATGCTATGTGACACCAAAGGAGCATCTCGGCTTACCGAATAAAGATGATGTTCGTGAAGGAGTAATTGCCTATAAAATAGCCGCACATGCAGCTGATTTAGCCAAGGGACATCCAGGTGCCCAAAATCGTGACGATGCACTATCAAAAGCACGATTTGAATTTAGATGGCATGATCAATTCAATCTCTCTCTTGATCCTGAAAAGGCCTTAGAATACCATGATGAAACATTACCAGCTGAAGGTGCAAAAACAGCCCACTTTTGTTCAATGTGTGGACCAAAGTTTTGCTCAATGAGAATTTCTCATGATATCAAGGAAAAAGTTGCAAATCAAGAAATAGAAAAAGGGATGGAAGAGAAAGCAAAGGAATTCGTTGAATCAGGTTCTCAAATTTATAAATAAAAAAATGGAAATCGTTCAGTTCAAATAAGCAGCAAATGATTAGATGCAAGTTATTAGTATTTTGGTACATAGGGATTTATCTAAGACAGATAAATCCCTTCCCTTATCATTACAGCTCCTACCCTTTTAAAAACCTACTAAAAAACGGGTCTTCCCCGACTATCTCAAGTGTTTTACCTGAAAACGTATGATCATGCTTCGGACGTTCCCCCTCTCCATATGTCACGCCACCGAATTGTGATAATGAAGCCTCATCATAGTTATAGTAAGTACGACTTTCAAACAAATGATAATGGCCGCCATTTTTAAAAGGAATCGCAGGGCCAGTTTCTCCATAAAAACGATGATAATGATTATTTGCAGTCGTTGTCACACCTCTAAAATAATGGCGATGGCGATCAAAGCTATTTCCATTTACGATTAATGTAAAGCCATCTATCTGATGATAATGTCCTGATGCTTCAGTTGTTTTTGCTTGGAAACGATGAGCGTGATGAGGCTTAACCAAACCTATATGGATCACCTTTTTCATCTCCTTATTAAGTCTTAATTTCTTATTATGAAAGAAAAAGAATTAAGAAAGTTGTCCATGCTTTTCTAATCTAAAAAGAATAGCAGCTATTCTGGATATCCATCCTGACCTTGAATTGTTCCAACGTTTGCCATTTGAATATTTGCATTTACAAATTTGTTGATTGATAGATAGAATCCCATTTCTGAATTAATGCAAACCTCGTCCCTTCCATGATGACGATAATCTTACCCTTTGAGAGATTATAGGCAATCCGATCTGGACGTTCTGTTATAACAATGGTTGGAAACAAAAAAGACATATGTCTAGTAATCATTCTTGATAATTGTGAAACAGATTGAATAACATCCTTATCAATTTTACCTAATCTTTGGTGTAACTCTTTTAAAACTTCAAGATCTTCTTCCTTAGCATCATATAGAAGCTTTAATCCCATCTGCGATTTATTTCCAATCTTCCTATCTTCAATTGTAAGAGACGATTGATGATACCGATGCCGTATAATATTCAAATTTGTTTCTAAATCTTCACTTAATCCTGTTTGAGGCCCTTGTATGGTTGTTTCAATTGTTGTATCTGGAATTGTTTTGTTAAGAAAATTTTTAACCTCTAACGTTAAACTATCATCATTTTAAAAAATAAGGACTGAACCCCTTAGTAATAACTCAACAGGATGGTCCCCATACTTAATTTGCCGGATGCTAGATAATGATAATAAATAATCTTCATACTCCTCTTTATCTCTTTCCTCAAAAAAAGGTACATAAAGATCTTTATGAATCTTCTCACTATCACAAACGCTACTTATATAGCACAACTCGCAGACTGTCCCATTTGCTTCAAGCTTTTGGTTCACCAAATCAGGAGAACCATGTAATTCATTTTTTATAAGACCGGTGATTTCTTCTTTAGATCTATTCATAGCTGAAACTCCCAACTTGGTCATCCTAGAGAATAGACTTTGCTCTAAAATGGAAAAACATACATATAACCCTAAACCTTTACATTACTCCCTTATTTATGAATAGATCTGTTCATAGATAACACATACTACCAACATCTTATTAATGTTGGAGGGAAATGAAATGAAAAAGTTCTTTATAGTAAATATTGTTTTCCTTTGTTTCTTATGTCAAACAGTACAAGCAGCACCACCACAAGAGGAAGTAAACCAAATCCTATCAGAAATAAATTGGACACAGCAACAATTGATTGATTATCTCGATTACTATGAATTAACTCTTGATGACTTTGAAACTGGTGAAGACCTGCGCATGATCCTCGGAACACCTATTACTCCTGAAAATTTAGCGGAGCTTTTATATCAATATGAGATCACTAGACAAGAAATGGATGTTGTCCTAGCTGAATTCGGAGAAACACTTGAAGATTATTACTTTATTGAAGATATTGATGTAGCCTTAAGTTTTTATTTAGATCATGACGGTGAAATGGCTGAAATAGAAGAATTCTTATCCTTAATAGGGCTAACAGAGGAAGAAGTAGATGCCCTATTTACTCATTTTATGGAATTAGATGAAAAGAAACTAGAACAACAAATGGAAAACATCATGACTCGATTAGATCCTTACTTAATGATGGATGATATGACAGAATTAACAGAAGCACAACAGGATGAATTAATTGATGTTTTTCATGAAATAATGGAAGCTATACACCTTAAAGCACAATTTATATTAATAGATGACAATCAAGTAGAAACGATCGTTACATTTAAACAATTAATGAATATGGAGGAGCTGTATAATAACGATTTACTTATTTCTCTTTATAATCTTCAAGGTGATCTTATCTTAGATATGCGTTTATCTGAGGATATGCTTAGCTCAGAGTTCTTTATTGAATCTGGAATTGAATTTGCCGAACTAGGAAATTTAGCTGGGGAATTAACGAATGAGTTGCATGACCGATTACCTGATACATCTTCATCCTTATGGGAAAACATGTTATTTGGCTTTATCATCATATGTATCGGCATTACTAGTTTCTTGTTTACAAAAAAAGTGAAACAGGTACAGTAAATGCTCACACGATTTGTTTCATACCTTTCATTAGGATTTATAATTGTTGGGCTTTTAATAATTATGTATCAATCCTATTGGTTATCAATAGGGTTTCATAACGAAGTTGAGCAAGAAGTGACCGCATCCTATCCATCACCTAAAATTGGAGAGTCATTGAAAACAACTGCTCCTCTTAAGGAAGGTGAAAGGATGGGTGTTCTAACAATTCCCAAGCTAGACAAAACTCTTCCTATTTATGAAGGAGTTGGGGAAAAGACGTTAAAAAAAGGAATTGGTCATATTCCGACAACTCCAATACCTGGCCAAAAAAGTAATTCAGTTTTAGCAGGTCACCGTGATACATTTTTTCGTGGTCTTGACCGCTTAAAAATAGGTGATGCCTTAATCGTCACAATTGCAAACGATTCATTTATCTATAAAATCAAGAAGATCCGAATCGTTGAAAAGGATGACCAAACCGTTATCGTTCCAAAGCCAAGGAGTACTTTAACCCTTATAACATGCTATCCATTTACCTTTATCGGTCCTGCTCCACAACGATATATAGTTGAAGCAAAACGAATAACAAAGCCAAAAATTGAACAATCCTTAAATCCAGGAAGCTAGGAAGAGAAATAGTGACTCTTCTTTAGCTTTTTTTCTTTGCCGATTCGTTTTTTATGCCATTTACTGATAAACTCCCTAAAAATTGGCATACTAAATAATACTATTTCTAGGGAGGACTCATAATATGACGACAAAGGAACAATTATCCATTTTTGCTTTAGGTGGCGTGAACGAAATCGGAAAAAATATGTATGTTATCCAATACTCAAATGAAATCTTTGTCATTGATTGCGGAGGGAAATTTCCTGATGAAAGTTTATTAGGTATCGATTTAATTATCCCTGACCTTACCTATTTAGAGGCTAATAAGGATAAAATTAAAGCACTTATCGTGACACATGGTCACGAAGATCATATTGGTGGTATCCCCTATTTTCTAAAAAAATTGAATGTTCCTGTATATGGAACTCGTTTTACATTAGGGTTAATTGAATTAAAATTGAAAGAGCATAACCTTTTAAGAGATAGTCAACTAATCCAAATTGAATCTACATCACTTGTTTCCTTTGACCAAGTTAAATTGAGTTTTTTCAAAACGAACCACAGTATTCCAGACTGCCTAGGGATCGTTTTTCAGACACCAGAAGGAAATGTTGTACACACAGGAGATTTCAAATTTGATTTAACTCCTGCGAATAACCAGCATTCGGATATTCACAAAATGGCTGAAATCGGTAAGCAAGGCGTTCTTGTACTATTATCCGAAAGCACAAATGCAGAGCGTTCAGGCTTAACCCCTTCTGAACAAATTGTAGGTGAGCATATGGATGAAGCATTTATAAAGGCTAAGCGAAAAGTAATCGTCTCTACGTTCGCATCCAATGTAAACCGTATTCAGCAAGTAGTTGATGCTGCAATAAAAACAAATCGAAAGCTGGCATTACTCGGAAGAAGCATGGTCAATGTTATCGATGTTGCAATGGAACGCGGTTATGTAAATATACCAGAGGGAATGTTGATTCAACCTCAACAAATTCAAGAATTCGCCCCTGAAAATGTGGCTATTCTTTGTACAGGAAGCCAAGGTGAGCCAATGGCTGCGCTTGCCCGACTTTCAACTGCCAATTATCGTGACGCAGAAATCCTTGCAGGTGATACGGTTATTTTGGCTGCTTCCCCAATTCCTGGAAATGAGAGAAACGTATCGCGTATTATTGATAACTTGTTTGCATTAGGAGCTAAGGTAATCTACGGATCTGGAAGCTCAACTGGCATGCATGTTTCAGGACATGGATATCAGGAGGACTTAAAGCTTATGTTAACGTTAATGATGCCTAAATATTTCATCCCTATCCATGGAGAATACAGGATGCTCCATCAACACAGTCTATTAGCTGAATCAGTTGGAGTAGAAAAAGACCATACATTCATTATCAATTTGGGAGATGTTGTTGACATTGAGAACCAAGAAGCACGTCAAACGAGAAAGGTTCCTGCGGGCAATACATATGTCGACGGAATAGGTGTTGGAGATGTAGGTGACATTGTCTTACGTGATCGTAAACAACTTTCAGAGGATGGTATGCTTGTAATCGTTGTTACATTAAGTAAAACAGATCGAAGCATCATCTCTGGCCCTGACACTATTTCAAGAGGGTTTGTATACGCAAGAGATTCTGAAGCATTATTGAGGGACGTGAATCGTCAAGTCGAAAAAATTATGAAGGACTTTCAAAAGGAACGAGTACATCAGTGGAATGTTATGAAACAGAATATTAGAAAAACATTAGGTCAATACCTATATAAACACACAAAAAGAAAACCAATGATTCTCCCAATTATTATAGAAGTATAAAAGAGGCAGTCAGTAACTGCTTCTTTTCTTTTTACTTCTACCTCTCTACTGCAATTTAACCCTCATCAAAAAGATAAAATCCCCCTTCTTACCATCTTGATTTTTCCCATTGTTTACTTTATAATATTACACTGTTTGTTATCACCGTTTATGATATTCATGAATAAATTATTGAAACATCGGTTTAGAGAGGAGTGGAGGTAATGTATAAACTACTTGAAGCCGATCATCGTTCTAATAATCCTGAGGAACTAAAGGAAGAATTAGAAGATCTGGAGTTTCAGGTGTTTCGCATGCAAGATAATTTAAAAGAGATTGCTAAAAAAAGTAAAGTATTAGGTGTTGACCAAGCAAAGGATGAAAAGCTTGTAATAGTTTACACACCAGAAGACGATCAATCATGTAAAATTATGTTATGTGATTGCGAAACGTCCTATAATGGAAAATGGGATTTTTCCATTCAGGCAACATATCCAGATGAAAACACGATTCATATTGGTGACATTAAAGGTCCAGCCAATAAAGGATACGGATCCATCTGTATGGAATATTTAAAAGAGCTGGCAATTGAGCAAAACATACCTAAGATTACTGGTGATATCGCTGAAAGAGACTGGGATCATGTAGATCGACTTGTCCATTTTTATAAAAAAAATGATTTTTGCGTAAAAGTGAATGATAAAGATAAGTCAGGCGAAATCATATGGGTATCAAATCGATAAAAAGTAATGGATCATTTTGAATCAGTTCACGTCTTCAACTGAATCAAAATGATCTATTTTTATAAGATAAAAAGCTTGGCAACTTCACCTTTTCTTATACGATCATCCGTAAAGTTTTTATTCAGCATTAAAAAAACTTTTCAAAATTGAAACCTTCCTATATCATTATCCGTAATACATATATCACAAAAATAGTGAAGCAATTAAATATCTAGGAGGAACTTAACAACATGTTAAAGAAATTATTTTCAGCAATGTTAGCACTTACTTTACTACTCACACCAATTGGCGGCTTTATGCTAGGAGACCAGGTAACAACTGTTCAAGCAAAAGGCTATAAATCTGGAAAAAAATCTTTTAATTCTAACACTAATTCTAATAGTCCTTCTTTATTTAAAAAGGATGATACGCAACAAAAATCTTCCACTACAACAAACAGCAAGACTACAACCAAGCCCAAAACTGGCGGAATCATGAAAGGTTTATTTTTAGGTGGACTAGCAGGTTTATTACTTGGCGGTTTATTAACGAATCTTGGTGTTTTAGGTTCAATTATTGGCTTCTTTATTAATGTGTTAGCTATTCTTGCGGTAATTTTCATTATTCGTAAAATTTTTACTTATTTTATGAAAAAACGTAAGGATAAAGAAGAAGCAGTATGGGGCAAATAAAAATTTCCGAGCAAGATATTGTAAATGCATTATGTTTACACATTGCCTCTAAAAGACAAATAAAACCTCAAGAGGTCGAAATTGAGTTAATGTATGATGATGAATATGGTTTTTCTGCAGAATCCTATGTATATGATCGCAAGCAGGTTTTAATTACCGCTAATATCATTGAGGCACTAAGATTCTGGCTTGAGACTGAAATGAACATTGACCCTTACTCAGCAGCTATTGAGCTTGTTTTAGATGATAACGAAGGGATTATCGCTTATATTAAATAAAACAGAGTCAATATTGGACTCTGTTTTTTTCACACCATAAAACGGCTATACTGGTGTTAGAAACTATTATTCAAAGGAGCTATTCACATATGAGGTCCCCAAATGTCCTTCTTATCGGTTCAGTTATTACTGATATTGTTTTAATTATCTATCTTTTTACATTAATTGATGAAATCGGAATTGGCTTGGTCATTTTATTATCAGCTCTTCTTTTAGGAGGAACTTTTCTTACCTATAAATTAATGTCTAGAATATAAAGTGAAGCTTCCATCAGTGGGGGTTTTCTTCATCCTCCACTGATGGTTAGTCGAACCAATCGGACCTATACGGGCAGTTATCACCCTCCTCCCTTCATTGTTAACTCATAAGCTTGAGGTGGGGGTTTTACTGCCTGTTATAAGAGTGGGATAGATTTGCAGGCTTTTTTGAAGGGAAGATTAGGCTTATTTAAACCATTCACCTTTGGCAACACTTACCACATTACCTCCTACATTTATTGAATATTTACCATTTTTTTCCTCCGCATTAATATAGATCAAAGACTCTCTCTGAATCTCATATCCTTGTTCAACTTTAATCGTAATCGAAGAAGAATCAAAATAACGATGTTTAAGTAAATAGCCTGCTAAACAACCATTTGCACTGCCTGTTGCAGGATCCTCTGGAATTCCAAACACATCTACAAACACACGAGCATTTACATGATGGTCTTGATGATAAGTTTCCCTACTAAATACAAGGATCGCCTTGGCTCTAGTATTTTCTGTCAAAGCCTTTAGTTTCTCAAGATTAACCCTTGCTTTCTTCACCTCTTTTAACCCCTTTAATGGAACAATAATAAAAGGCAGGCCTGTTGAT
>DASQMK010000662.1:0-9523 GCA_035645575.1 Metabacillus sp. | reverse complement strand
AAACAATGTCACCATTAATCATTGTCATTTCCGGCTTTGCTAGATAGTGAAAAGGGTGATAATTCCATATAACAAGGTCAGCATCTTTCCCTACCTCAATACTACCAACTCTTTTTTCAACTCTTAAATTGCGTGCAGCTGTAATGGTGATTCCTTCTAGTGCTTTTTGTTCGTCAAAACCCTCTCTCACTGCAAGAGAGGCACAGAGATTCAAATATTGAATTGGTGTATAAGGGTGGTCGGTTGTGATGGAAACTTCTACTCCTTTTTCGGAAAGTGCTTGATAGGTTTCCCATGTTTTATTTTTTAATTCAATTTTCGATTTACGAGTTAATGTTGGTCCAACGCAAACCTTGACTTGTTTTCCCATTAACTCATCTGCAATTAAATGACCTTCTGTGCAATGCTCAATTCTGTAGTCTAAATTGAATTCCTCCGCAAAACGAATGGCGCTCATAATATCATCTGCTCTGTGAGCATGGATGCGAACAGGGATTTCCCGCTTGAGGGCTTTCTTAATTGGGATGGAACGAAACTCTTCTTTTTCATCACAATATTTTGCCTTGTAGAATGCTTCTCGAAGCATACCCATTATGCCCATTCTTGTAATGGATTCCTTATTACCATGACTATGCATCCGTTTAGGATTTTCGCCAAGGGCAATTTTTAGGCCTGCTGTTTCTTGGATAATCATGTTTGAAATATTAATACCATATGTTTTAATAACCGAAGTTGTTCCTCCAATAACATTTGCACTTCCTGGCATGACATGTGCAGTTGTGATTCCGTATTTGATTGCGTCCTTAAAAGCTGGATCTAGAGGATGAACGCCATCTAATGCCTGAATATGTGGGGTGATAGGTTCGATGGTTTCATTTGCGTCATTACCTGCCCATCCAGTACCTTCATCATAAAGACCTAGGTGAGTGTGAACATCAATAAACCCCGGGAATAAATATTTATCCTTACATGTAATGGTTTCGGTTGATTCAGCTGGTTCTAGGTTTTTCCCAATCGCTTTAATCTTCCCGTTTTCAACAAGCACATCTGTCTCATAAACAGGAGGAGAAGTAATGGGATAAACGGTTGCTTGTTTAAAAAGTGTTGTTTTCATACTCCTATACTCCTTGTTTTCCACTTTTGTAAATTGAAATTATAAGATCTTGTAAAGCTTTTTCGAGATGAGGAAAGATAAACGTAAAACCATCATCTAAAGCTTTTTCTGGTAATACTTTTTGTCCCTCTAGGATCAAAAGGCTCATTTCACCTAATAACATTTTCAAAGCAAAGGAAGGAGCTGGAAGCCAATGTGGGCGGTTAAGTACGTTTCCGATCGTTTTTCCGAACTGGTTCATTTTAACAGGATTTGGAGAAACAGCATTAACTGGTCCAGAAATATTAGAATATATTATATGTTCAATTAGGCGGACGAGATCCATCACGTGAATCCATGATACCCATTGTTGGCCAGATCCAAGATTTCCTCCTGCAAATAATTTATAAGGCAGCACCATTTTAGATAATGCACCTTCTTCTCCTAATACGATCCCGAATCGAGTAAAGACTGTACGAACATGAAGGTCTTCAACCTTTCTTGCTTCCTTTTCCCAAACCTCAACTGTTTTTGCAAGAAAATCAGAGCCTGTTTCATTTGACTTTTCTGTAAAGGTTTTTGTTAAAGAGGTACCGTAAATCCCGATTGCACTCGCATTAATGAATACGGAAGGTTTTTTGGTCAAAGAGTGGATAATAGAGTAAATCTCTTTAGTCGATTCAATTCTACTTTCTATAATTTGCTTTTTCGTTACCTCTGTCCAGCGGTTATTAATTGACTTTCCAGCTAGATTAATGATCACATCAACACCCTCTAGCGATTCGGCTGGATTTGATGTTTTTGATAGCCATTGAACAAAGTGTAAGTTCTTTTCAGAAGAAGTTTTTTGACTTCGTGTTAAAATATAGACATCATGACCTTTATTTAAAAAATACTGTGTAATATGTTTTCCAATAAAACCAGTACCGCCTGAGATGGCGATTTTCATACGACCACTTCCTAGTTCACATATTCCTTAGTTCATTTATACTCTATCTATTAAAAATATCCTCTATAATGTGTTACGTTTATCAAAAAAGTTGCAGGTGAGAACAAGAATGGCTATTATTACAAAAATCACAACCCAAAAGCAGTCAGCAGAACGTTTTAATATATACTTAGACGATGGTCAAGGAGAAAAATATGCTTTTAGTGTTGATCAAGATGTGTTAATTAAATACAATCTTCAAAAAGGCAAAGAAATTGATGAGCTGGATATACAAGAGATACAATATGGAGATCTTAGTAAAAAAGCTTATAATAAAGCATTAGAGTTCCTAAGTTATCGTATGCGGTCAATAAAGGAAGTAGCTGAACATTTGGCAAAAAAAGAATTCAATGAAGCGATTATTCAGGATGTCATCTACAAGCTAAAGGAATTCCGCTATGTTGATGATTTGGAATTTGCTATAGCCTATGTTCGTACACAAAAGCAAACAAATGGAAAAGGACCAAGTGTCTTAAAGCGGGAGTTAATTGGTAAGGGAATTAATCAAGATTTTATTGAACAATCTCTTCAAGAATACAATGATGATGATCAGCTCCAAGAAGCAATTGACCATGCAGAAAAATTGTTAAAAAAGAACAATAAGTTGTCCACAGTACAGCTTAGACAAAAAATTGAACAGCATTTAATGAGGAAGGGTTTTCCTTATGATATTATTTCAAAGGTGTTGGATGAAGTCCAATATGAGCAAGATGAATCAGAGGAATGGACCGCTTTAGTGAGACATGCTGAAAAAGCTCAAAGAAAATACAAGAATGAAGAGCCTTATCAATACCAACTAAAGATGAAGCAGTTTTTATATAGAAAAGGGTTTTCTATTGAATTAATTGAAAAATTTCTAGAAGATGATCAATGAAAAGCTAAGGGGGGATAAAAAGTGATGACGAAGCGTTATAGTGAGATGACGGAGTATGAATTAAAAAATGAAATCGCAGGGCTCAAGGAAAAAGCAAGAAAAGCAGAACAGCTAGGAATTGTAAATGAGTTTGCTGTATTAGAACGCAAAATTACGATGGCAAAGTCGTATTTGCTAGACCCTAATGATTATAAACCAGAAGAAGTATATGAAATCGAAGGAGCACCTGGAGAGTCATTTAAAATTAACTATATGAATGGCATCTTTGCCTGGGGATACCGATTATCAACACCTGATCATGAGGAAGCTTTGCCGATTTCGATGCTAATGAAAAGGTAACCCAACTGGATAAGTAGCAACATCCAGTTGAGCTATCCTTACTTTGTTACGATTGCTTTCTAGTTTGTCTCTTTAAAATGATGAGGTCTTGGGTTTGTTGTGTTTCTCCATTTACTTGAGCGTGTGCATGCTTTGGATTAGCCCATGGCTGTTTGAATGGATTTGAATACAAATTATCGTAGAATTTTTTCCTACTGTGTGAACCCATTTTTAAAAGCACCTCCGCAAGTTTGTAAATGCGTTTTAAGAGTAAGGATTTTCACGTTGACCAGATGCCCTCATCCGTTCTTGCGGGTGAGTGTTCGTTGTCCCGTCTGCCCTTTTTGAAGCATATTCAGCTTTCGCTCTTGGTTCGCCCTCAAACTTGTTATTGCTCATATTTGGAAACCCGCGTTCTTTGTTACGCAACACAATCCCCTCCAAATCATCACTTTTAGCTTCACTAATTGAAGCGTACTTATAGTATGGTTGCTAAAGGGTGAAATATAAGTAGAGAATCCTGCCTAGAGGTGAGAATAATGGAAGATTACTTTGAACGATTAACGAATGAGCTGTTAGCAAAGAATAACAGTCTATCCTATGCACAAGCCAGAACATGGGTAGAGCTTTTATGGGAAGATTTTGAATCAACACAAGCTAAAACAGGAAAAACCTATCAAGGAAAAGGTGTAACTGAGACAGTAGTGAGACAATTGATAAATCACTACGGTGACAGGCTTCATGACTTTATTGCCACAAATCCAAAGTATAAAGATTTATTGAATAAAGATGATTATTTAAAACATTAGTTTTTTACAAACTTTGTTAGGAGTGGTTGATTGGAGCTCCAGGATACTCGCTTTCCGTGGGACGTGCAGTGAGCTTCCTCGTAAGCTGCGCGCCTGTGGGATCTCACCTGTCATGCTGCTCCCCTGTCTTGCTCCGAAGCACCAGAATGTGCAAGTGCAGTCGTGGAGATTGACGTCGCGTTTTTAGACTGCCAGCGCCTAGCCCCTCTAGGGTCTAGCCAATTTAGAATTGAAGGCAAAGAACGCTTTCTATTCTAAATCGTCTTATTTGCCCTAGGCTGATCAAGGCGCTTCCGCATTTCTAATAGGAGTCTCGCACCTTCCGCTCCAATCAACCTAATCAGTTTTGTTTAAAAAACATATGAAAAAATACAATTTTTTATAAAAGAGCAAAACATAAAAATCAAAGAGGATGACAAAACAGTCATCCTCTTTGAATTTTTACTCTGGAATCAGCTCCAGCTTTTTGCGCAGCTTTTCTTCGCTAAAAATCCAGCCTGTATAGGAGCTGACAATATTTAAGTCTGTATCTAATTGGACAATAGCTACAAATGGGTAATATCCCTTACTCCGGTAACGAAGGTCGATAAAACGGACCTCATAATGGTCACTATATTCATCAACCTCCCAACGATAGACAGGGGAAAATGACAAAAAGGCAGATATATTGTCATCTTCTTCTGCAGCTTTGATGACTTCTGTTTGTGGAACAGGAACACGCTCAAATTCATCTAAAAAGATAATATCCTCGTTAACAGACCTTGCCACATGAAAGGTTTTGTCAGTCATAATCGCGATATGCCACTGTCGAAAGCGCATAGTCGGGGAAATGATCACTTGTTCGATATTTGGTATGATTTTGTGTAAACAACGGACAATATTTCTTTTCATGGCATGGCGAATAAGATAATAGCCAATTAAAATGACATAGATGCTTAAGAATGTATACCCTGGATGACCACCAAAAACCCAGATCACAATTCCAATAATATGCATGACAAAAATAAAAGGATCAAATGTATTAATCGTACCCAGTGCAATCCATTTTTTTGTGAATGGACGCAATGCTTGAGTTCCATAAGCATTAAAAATATCCACAAATACGTGAAGTACGATGGCAAGCAATGTCCAGAGGTACAGGTGAAGAAGATTGCTTTCAGGAATAAAAATTGTCAGCAGCCCGGTAATTAAAAAGGACCATATAAAGATAGCTGGGATCGAATGGGTAATCCCTCTATGATTTCGAATATATTTTGCATTATTTCTTAGTTTTAATATCGTATCAAGGTCAGGTGCTTGTGATCCAATAATTGTACCGAACATAACAGCTTGTGCGGTGGGGGTACCAATCCCAACGACCGGATCGAGTGTAGCTAACCCGCCAAGAGCAATGCCCATGACCACATGTGTTCCAGTATCCAATAATTGTACCTCCTTGTTTTTTGAGGGTGCAGGTTTGCCTCTGCCTTTTATGATTGTCCATTAAAATGAACTTAGTATAAATTAAGAGAAAAGTTCCTTTGAAAATATATGATGCAATATTGTCCAATGTGAACATTTCTGTTTATTTTTAAACATTAAGTCTTTAACTATAAGTGATCTTGTACTATTCTTAACAGGTAAAAAGTATAAAATTTTGTATATAGTTTTAAGTGTCTAGCTCCAGCGCCTAGCCCTCGAGGTCATAAGCCACAAATGAATTGAAGACAAGGAACGTCTTCTATTCATTTGCGTCTTATTTGCCCTAGGCTGTTCAAGGCGCTTGCGCTTTTCTTATTACCATATATTTTCCCGATTATGAAGTAATTTAACATCTGGAGGAAAAATAAAATGATAAATGAAGTGAAAGATAAGCTTGAAAGCTTTCCTGTAAAGGAGTTTCAGCATGATTTAATCTCATGGTACTTGCTTGAAAAGAGAGATCTGCCTTGGCGAAAAGACCAAGATCCATATAAAATTTGGGTATCTGAAATTATGCTTCAGCAAACAAGAGTTGATACCGTTATTCCTTATTTTAATGCATTTATAGAGAAATTTCCTACTATAGATTCCCTTGCGAATGCGGATGAAGAAGAAGTCTTAAAAGCATGGGAAGGACTCGGTTATTACTCAAGAGTAAGAAATCTTCATTCAGCTGTTAAAGAAGTATCAGAATCTTACGCAGGCATTGTCCCAAATAACCCTGAAGAAATTTCTAAGTTAAAGGGTGTTGGTCCATATACAAAGGGAGCTATTTTAAGTATAGCTTACAATATTCCAGAGCCAGCCGTCGATGGAAATGTGATGAGAGTTTTCTCAAGAATATTATCGATCTGGGAAGATATTGCAAAGCCAAGGGCGAGGAAAATCTTTGAAGAGGCCGTCTATCAATTGATTTCCAAAGAAGATCCCTCTTCTTTTAATCAAGCGGTGATGGAGCTAGGTGCTTTAATTTGTACACCAACATCTCCGTCATGTTTATTATGTCCAGTCCGTGAGCATTGTTCAGCTTTTGCGGAGGGTGTCCAGTCTGATCTTCCGATAAAAAGCAAAAAAAAGAAACCAAAACCACTGCAAATGGCTGCAGTAGTCCTATATGACGAACATGGCCGACTGTATATTCATAAACGACCAAACACAGGGTTATTAGCAAACTTGTGGGAATTCCCAAATATGGAGATTGCATCCGATTCAAAAGAATCATATCGTGAACAATTGAGGCAATATGTAAAAGGGGAATACCAAGCAGATGCCGAGCTATCTGAATTAACAGGTACAGTTGAGCATGTATTTTCCCATCTAATATGGAATATCTCTGTGTTTATTGGAAAATTAAAAGATACACATACAAAGGATTTAGTACCAGTCACTGAAGAAGAAATAAAAAAATATGCTTTTCCTGTTTCCCATCAAAAAATATATAAAATATTTCAAGGGACTGACAAGTGATCGTCAGCCCCTTTTTAGATGGAATTATGGAATTCCTTGACTAAAAATGTGGCTAAGCTCTTTGCATCCAGTTCCTTAAAACTTAAAGAACGCCTTCTATTCTAAATCGTCTTATTTGCCCTAGGCTGTTCAAGGCGCTTGCGCTTTTGTTCATTTATTCATAATGGACCCTTGTACCATGAGTATAATCCGCTTCATTTCGTTTTAAACCGCCGCGGGAAGTGATTTCTTCGACGATCTCACGGTGAATGGTTTGACCTTCAACATTAAGGTAAGGGACCATCTGCTGAAGAGAGTGATGGAAAAAGGCTAACTCTTCCTTACTCCAATCCTTCTTTGAAATCATGGATAACTCTGTCATATCACGACCTACGTACATTTACATCCTCCTCTAACCTAACGAGATGTGCTAAGGTTATATTGTAAGATCCGAAACATCTTACAACATAGAAGTTTCACTATATTATCTGATACAATGATGACATCTATTCGATTGAATACATATTAGGAGATGACAAAATGACCCAAGTAAATAAAGTAGCACTCATTACAGGAAGCAGTCGTGGAATCGGAAGAGCTGTTGCCCTGCGATTAGCTGAAAAAGGATACGATATTGTTGTTAACTATGCACGCAGTAAAACAGCCGCATTAGAGGTTGTAAAGCAAATTGAAAAGCTAGGTGTAAAAGCCATTGCTGTTAAAGCAAATGTAGGTAAGCCTGAAAAAATTAAAGAGCTTTTTTCAACAATTGAAGAAGAGTTCGGAAGATTGGACGTATTTGTAAACAATGCAGCATCAGGCGTTCAAAAACCAGCAATGGAGCTTGAAGAAAGCCACTGGGATTGGACGATGAATATTAACAGCAAGGCATTATTATTTTGTGCACAAGAAGCAGCAAAGCTTATGGAGAGAAATGGCGGAGGCTTTATTGTAAGCACAAGCTCATTAGGATCAATTCGTTATTTAGAAAATTACACAACGGTTGGTGTTTCAAAAGCTGCTTTAGAAGCTCTAACAAGATATTTAGCAGTTGAGCTTTCTCCGAAAAATATCATCGTAAATGCTGTCTCAGGTGGAGCGGTTGATACAGATGCTTTAAAACACTTCCCAAATCGTGAAGAGTTACTAGAGGATGCGAAGAAGAATACACCTGCTGGCAGAATGGTTGAAATAGAGGATATGGTCAATGCGATTGAATTCCTTTTAACAGAGAAAGCCTCTATGATCAGAGGTCAAACAATCATAGTTGATGGTGGCCGTTCTTTACTCGTTTAAACGAATAAAAAAATTTATTAAAATTTTATGGATATAAAAATCATCTCTGGGACAATCTATATTTCGTGGAGGTGATATCGAATGGCACAAAACAACAAAACACAATCAGGTACTAACATCCAACACGTAAAACAACAAAACGCTCAAAGTGCTCAAGGTCAAGCTGCTCAAGCAGGTCAAGCAGGTCAATTTGGTACTGAGTTTGCGAGCGAAACAAATGCTCAAGAAGTAAGACAACAAAACCAACAAGCTGAGTCAAGAAAGAACCAAAATTCTTAATTGACTAAATTAAGACACCTTTCCACAAATGTGGGGAGGTGTCTTTTCCTGTGAAAAAGAGCGCTTGTGCCGACCGATCATCGTCTCGCTGCAATCAACCACTCTCTATTCCTTTTATGGTAGCAACAAAGTTTATGAAAACATTCTAAAATTTCAATACGACAAAACTTCTGTTTCCTCTACATAAGTAGTCAAAGGATCAATTGAGCAAATGAAGAATTTTATTAACACATACTTTTGTTTCTCTTAGCAGAAAGGAGAGGGAATAATGAATTTTGATCAGTTAGTTGGGGAGCAATTAAAAACCATGGATAAATTATTATATTTACAGTCGGAAATTGAACGATGTCAAGATCTCAAGAATCAGTTGGATATTTTGCAGGATGAAGCGAAATTGCAATCAATTCAGGATGAGATACAGAATATGAAAGAGGAATTAAATAAGATCCAACAGGTATTTGAAAAGCAAACACAAGAAGTTATTCAATCTTATGAGGACCAAAAGTTTGAAACCGTATCGTAAATTACAGCCAATTAATGGGTCATTTCTTTTTGAAATGACTCTTTTATTTTTAAGTTATGAAAGTATAAATTACCTGTAGAGAAGAGTATTCGACGTAGTGGCTAATTTTAAGTATTAAGTATAAGTGCAACTACGCCCCTGTCTTCGCCTTTCAAGCTTGCCAGTCGGCGAGTTTTCTTTACTTTTTTTATTCACAAACGGTATAATAAGGACAACTATATTAGGTGAATACGTTTGTGAAAGAGGTTTCACGAAGCAACCAATTGAAAGAAGGGGAGAAAAGTGGGCTTTCCCAGGGAAGGAGACAAAATACAAATTCATAGTTATAAGCATAATGGCTACATTCACAGAGTCTGGGAAGAATCAACTGTTTTAAAAGGGTCTCAGCATTGTATTATTGGTGGAAATGACCGAACAATTGTAACGGAATCGGACG
>DASQMK010000661.1:0-3003 GCA_035645575.1 Metabacillus sp. | reverse complement strand
TATAAGCATTTAGTTCCCAAATACTTTGTTGACAATTCCATAGAAGCTGATGACTTTCAGTTGTGTCTAGATTATATTTAGCAGCTAGTGAGCTTAGTAAAAATAGAACTCGATTAGCAGCAAATGACACTGACATCATCGATATTTTATTTGTTTCACATAAAATTCCATTTAGATTAAGTTGAAAGTCATGTATACTGACGTTTTCAATTGAATTTACCAACCGCTTTTCAACATCGGATGGAAACTCAAATAATTCTTTATTTACTGTTCCATCGATAACTTGAGAATATGAACCAAGTTGGCTTTGACTCCAAGAAAGTAAGGCAGATATATAACCAGTTTTAAATTCTTTAAGACCTGTTACAACCTTTCCAATTCCTATAACAGTTTCGATCTTTAAATAGGTTTTTACATATTTTTGCACCTCATTTACGATCGCAGCCGCTTGCTCGCCTTTATCGCTTTCCACAAGATGAATAAAATGAAGCATATTTGAATAGCTTGTATCATAAAAACAGTAGGTGGAATTGTATTTCTGCACTAACTCTCTACAAAGCATTGTAAATGGGACCCATAATTCTTTTAGCAGATTAGCATCCTTTGTTCTCATTTCTACTGTAAAAAACTGAACACGTACATTTTCGGTAGCAAATTCAACTAACTGTAATTGCTGTAATCGGTCATGAGCAACTTTCAAATCTGACCATTCATCCTTAACGAGATGAAGAATAAATTGTTGCTTCATCTCTTCCAGCTGGCTGTGAACAAATTGAGTCATTCTCTTTGTTTCTAGTTGTTTTTTCTTTTCTTCCTCTACTTCACTTCGTATTCTGTTAAGTGCGTCAACAATTTCATCTGGTGCCACAGGTTTTAATAAATAATCCTTCACTCCTTCGACAAGTGATGACCTTACGTATTCAAAATCAGAATAACCTGATAACACGATAACTTTTACATGTGGAAAGTCTTGATTGCATTGCTTAACAAATTCAATTCCATCCATTATAGGCATTCTCACATCTGTGATGACGATATCAACATCCATCCTACTTAATAGTTCAAGGGTTTCTTTACCATTCGAAGCTTCACCAACTATGTGAAAGCCTTCTTCTTCCCAATCAACTTTCATTTTTAGCCCTTTACGAATTTGTATTTCATCGTCAGTGATCACTACCTTCATCATGTATAACCCCCTCAGTTACTTTTATCCCACTCTTAACGGGCAGTAAGACCCACCTCAAGCTTCAGAGTTTACAAAGAAGGTAGGTTTTGGATAACTGCCCGTAAAGGTCCGATTGGTTCAACTAACATCAGTGGGGGATGAAGAAAACCCCCTCTGATGGAAGTTTCACTTTATACACAAGGTAATTTTTGTTCCTTCTCCCTTTACAGAATGAATATTAAAAGAAAACCGATCACCATAATATAAACTCAATCTCCCTAACACATTTTTTAGTCCAATACTGTTACCGTCACTATTTAAAACAGAATATTTTTCATCGTTTTTTTCTAAATGAAAGAAGTTTGCCATTACCTCTTCTGACATCCCACTTCCTTTATCTTCAACGACAATCAATAATTGACCATTTTCTAATTTTGTTTTTATTTTTATTTCAGCATAGGTATTATCTATAAAACTATACTTAACTGCATTTTCAACAAGAGGCTGAATAATAAATTTAATAATAGAGATAGATTTCGTTTCCTCTTCTTCTTCAATCTCACATGTTAATGCACCTTCATATCTTAATTTTAATATCTCTATGAAGTTTCGAATATAGGAAATCTCCTCACCTAATTTCACAACATCTGCTTGTGTATTTAGAGAGTATCTCATCATGCGACCTAAATAAATACTAACGTTCATGACTTCTTTGTTTTTTCCTTGAATGGCTAGTCCGCCAATTACTTCTAGCGTATTATTCAAAAAATGAGGATTAATTTGCAAAAGCAATGCTTTATATTCTGCATCTTTTCTCCGAATATTTGCTTCATACTCTGTTTGGATTAAATGGTTTAATTGTTCAATCGTATGATCGAAGACTTTTATCACATAACCAATTTCATGATGATGAGATTTTATTGAAGGCATGACACGCTTTGCACCAGAAAAATCTCCACGTTCAACAAATTTCATCGCTTTTGTTAACTTGCCCAAAGGTCTTACAATATTAGAAGAGAGCAAATATGAGATGAGAATGGTTAACATAAAAATCAATGCACTTGTCATGAGTAAGTTGTTTTGCAGTTGATCAATTTTAGCAAATAATTCTGATTTTGTTATTTCACTTAACAAAATCCAATCACCGACTTTTAGCTTTTGAAAAAAGACAAGATATTCTTCATCACTATGCTTCACTTCGACTAATCCTTTTTCTTGTAAATCATTTGTGATCTTTTTAAGACTTTTATCTAAAACAACGTTTGGGGTTTGCATCTCACCAGATAAAACATTTAAACCTTGACGATCCAATAAATAAACCCGTCCATTTTCACCTAGTTTGATTTTACTTAATGCAGTTTCCAATATGGAAGACGGAAAGCTCACTTTTATGATTCCTGATAGCTCCAGCATATTCATATCAAACAAAGGGATCAGGTAGCTATTAACTTTTCTTTCACGCATATTCTGGTGAAGCTGAAAGGAGTCGATATGAGTTCTCACCCATCTTTGATCATTTTTTAAAAAATCGTGATACCATTCCATTTTCTTAAGGGAAGGGTTATTCCCCCATGTACCCGTTCCGTCGTTAAGAAAGACAGAAATAGACATATTATTTGAATTATTCACCATCATAGACGATAGCTGCATTTTTAATTGGTTTTTAATGAATAATTTTTCAGCGCTTGTTGATGTAGTCTCATCCCTTTCCTTTTCCACCTTTAGCCATTGCTGAGCTGCTTGACTCACTAAAACTTGCTTGCCCAGGTCTTCAGCCTGGGTTGTAATAGAATCAATGTACAGGGAATATTGATCCATCATTTCGACTGTTGAATCCT
>DASQMK010000660.1:0-2362 GCA_035645575.1 Metabacillus sp. | reverse complement strand
ATTTAGAAAAAATCATGGATACATCTGATGAATGGATTAGAACGAGAACTGGAATAGAAGAACGCCGTATAGCAGATGATTCAATAGATACATCACATATGGCTGTTTTTGCTTCAGAAAAAGCTTTAAAGGATGCGGGCATTGCTGCAGAGGACTTGGATTTAATTTTAGTCGCAACTGTTACTCCAGATCAGCCGTTCCCTTCTGTATCATGTATGCTGCAAGAAAAATTAGGGGCAAAAAAAGCAGCTGCAATGGATATTAGCGCAGCATGTGCAGGGTTTATGTATGGAATGATCACAGCTAAACAATTTGTTGAGACTGGTGCTTACAAAAATGTTTTAGTAGTTGGCGTTGAGAAGCTTTCAAAAATTACAGACTGGGATGATCGTAATACCGCAGTTCTTTTTGGAGACGGTGCGGGAGCAACTGTAATTGGACCTGTTAGCGAAGGAAAAGGTATTTTATCCTTTGAACTAGGAGCAGACGGTACAGGAGGAAAGCATCTGTATCAAGACGAATACATCATCATGAATGGACGAGAAGTGTTTAAGTTTGCTGTTAGACAAATGGGTGAATCCAGTGTAAATGTGCTAGAAAAAGCTGGCTTAACAAAAGAAGATGTGGACTTCTTAATTCCACACCAAGCAAACATTCGAATCATGGAAGCAGCAAGAGAGCGTTTAGAGTTACCAGTTGAAAAAATGTCTAAAACTGTTAATAAATACGGAAATACATCAGCAGCATCGATTCCGATTTCTTTAGTAGAAGAAGTTGAAGCAGGAAAGATTAAAGATGGAGACTTAATTGTTATGGTCGGTTTTGGCGGAGGACTAACTTGGGGAGCTATTGCTCTACGTTGGGGTCGATAACCTCTGGTAAATTGGCTAGACCCTAGAGTAGTCTAAAAAGGTTGAGGTCAATCTCCACGACTGTATGATTTAAGGGGAGACGTTGGAGCAAGACACTCAAACTAATGATAAAACATATAAATTCAGATAATCTAACAGAATGAGGTGAATCAACATGGAAAAAAAGCGAGTGGTAGTAACAGGAATGGGTGCATTAACTCCGATTGGAAATGATGTCGAAACAACTTGGGAAAATGCGATAAACGGAGTATCAGGTGTTGGCCCAATTACTAGAATAGATTCAGAACCATATGCAGCAAAAGTGGCTGCGGAGCTTAAAGACTTTGATGTTGAGCAATTTATGGATAAAAAGGAAGCAAGAAAGATGGACCGCTTTACACAATATGCGGTTGCAGCTTCTTTCATGGCTGTAAAAGATGCAAATCTAGAAATCACAGATGAAATCGCTCCCCGGGTTGGAGTTTGGATCGGTTCTGGTATTGGTGGAATGGAGACATTTGAACAGCAATATAAAACACTTTTGGAAAAAGGTCCAAGAAGAGTAAGTCCATTCTTCGTACCAATGCTTATTCCAGATATGGCAACAGGTCAGGTATCGATTGCTTTAGGAGCAAAGGGCTTTAACTCATGTACGGTAACAGCTTGTGCGACGGGAACAAACTCAATTGGTGATGCTTTTCGTGTTATTGAACGAGGAGAAGCGGATGTCATGATTACCGGTGGAGCAGAAGCACCTCTAACAGAAATGTCATTTGCAGGTTTTACAGCAAATAAAGCATTATCAACAAATCCAGACCCTAAAACAGCAAGCCGTCCATTTGACCAGGATCGTGACGGATTTGTAATGGGAGAGGGAGCTGGAATTCTTGTTCTTGAAGAATTAGAGCATGCTTTAGCTCGTGGAGCAAAAATTTACGCTGAAATCGTTGGATATGGTGCAACTGGTGATGCTTATCATATTACAGCACCTGCACCAAATGGTGAAGGTGGGTCAAGAGCAATGAAGCAAGCAGTTGAAGGAAGCGGCCTTGCTATTGATGATATTGACTATATTAATGCTCATGGCACAAGTACCCCATATAATGATAAGTTCGAAACACTAGCAATCAAAGAAGTATTCGGTGAACATGCGCGTAAATTGGCGATTAGTTCTACTAAATCTATGACAGGACATCTATTAGGTGCAGCTGGCGGAGTTGAGGCAATTTTTAGTGTATTAGCTATTAAAGAAGGAATCATACCTCCAACGATTAACTTACAAACTCCAGATCCAGAATGTGACTTAGACTATGTACCAAATAAAGCTCGTAAACAAGAAGTAAGAGCTGCTCTAAGCAACTCTCTAGGATTTGGCGGACATAATGCAACAATTATATTCAAGAAGTTTGATGCTTAATTAGAGGACCCGACATTTTTATGTCGGGTTTTTGTTTTTGCTTAGGAAATTATAAAATGCTTGAACTGTGGATAACTACTTCGACATCCAGCTC
>DASQMK010000659.1:0-6743 GCA_035645575.1 Metabacillus sp. | reverse complement strand
ACCGCCCCCATTAGTTAAGTACAAATCTTTACAATCAGCTAAAATACCCTTTAGACCAATAAGTTAACGAAATATCAATTAGATGGAACGCTACCGATAAAATGTTAATTCTTAACTTATCCCAAACTTTCTTAATTTGGCTTTTATTTATAACAGGGTTACGCTTTAGAGAAGCTCAAGCAATAGAATGGGAGACAGATATAGACCTAAGCCTCAATGAATATAATATTTTCTCCAACGTTTTAAACATTGTTGAGGCTTGTATGATCCAATTATGTCTAAGTCAAACCCATTTTCAATGAAAATTTCTGTTGGTTCTTTACCATTTTGATTTTCTATAACGGCAGCAATTATAAATTCAGGTTTATATGAAATAAACCGATCTGATACATGAATGACATTTGGATTGTTCTCCAGTTGTTTACGTTGAAATTCATTAAAGAAAATTTTACTCATATTTAGTTCCCCGTTCTCTCTATTTGTTTTGATTATAACGGGTTTTCTATGATAAAACATAAAAAATACCGAATAATGGACTTTTTTATAAGTGTCCATTATTCGGGATACAGTTCATAACTAACATGTACAATCCTTTATTTTTTTCCTTCAATCCTAAAAAGTTTATCTTTTTCAGATAAGATTAAAACAATGTGTTTTTCATTGTTTAATTCCTCTGGTATTTTATCTTTTAATATCGAAAAGACTAATTGTATATTATTTTTCCAAGCAAAGTCATTAACCTTTATAAGCTGATTTCCATGCATTAATTCTTTCTTATCATTTAAAATAAAATCCAAATTAGGAATCCCTTCACTTCTTGCAAATAATATATATGCAATATCAAAGCAGTAAATGTTTATCTTTCTTTGTCTGGATAGGAACAGTCATTTGGAATGAAGCTGACAAATCTTCATCTAAAAATTCATCTATCAAATTCTTAACCATATATCCAATTTTAAAAACTCCATTACTCTTTAATTTTGCCACTATGACAGGAATGATGACTTTATTAAATTGATTACCAACCCATCGGCTAACTGTAGCATCAATATTAGAGTGAATAAATTTTTCCTTTTCAAAAAGACTGTCAAACACCTCAGCTCTAAATGAGCGTATAAATTTATCTCTACATATTAGCCAAATCTTATCACTCATGTCATAAAGATCCATTACAGTATCTTCATTTATTGGCTTAGTTCTATAGTCTCGTTCTATATTAATTGGCTTTCCATCTAAAAAAATTGTTTATCATATTCTTTGCTTACATTATCCATGAAAGTATCAGTTGATTTAAGGAAGTTGTAGCGTTTTATGTTGAATTCTGCAAAACTCTCAGTTACTGCTAAAACAGCTTTTTGAGCTTCAATATCAGTATCGGTTATACCCCTATACTAACTTTCATTAGTAGTATAATTTTTATGAATAACTAATTTGAATAATCGGTCAAAAATCCACTCTAAGGTTTCTTCAAGTTCATCTGAATTCCCAAAAATAATTTCTTCTGAATTCATATCAAATGTATTTGTATAATCAAAAAGAACTGTTTCTGTAATAAAATTACCACTATTGGGAATTCCGCCTTTTTCAATACGACTAACAGAAGCTTTGTCAGACAACCCATGACTTTTCCGTAATTTTTTGCAACGCTCTGCAATTTTAGGAACTAGGTATGCTTCTAAATCAATCATATTTATACCAACTTTCTAGTGTTTTAAGTGTTACTCCACAAATTAGTAAGCTTGATATCATCACTAGCTGGACGGAGTGATTTCTCTTTATCAATTTTTACGAATACAGGAACTTGCATAGCATTCCCTGTGATAATAGCTTCACCTTGCCCTAGACATGGAATCATCTGATATGAACTTTTATCAAGTGTAGGCATAGTGTTTTCAAGCATTCTTAAATCTTTCTCATTCACTAAACGATGGATCAAGTAGTTATGAGTTTGTGAAAGAATCGTAGGCGAAATATCTGCAGGTCTCTGACTTGATAAAGTTAGGTAAAAACCAAATTTTCTTCCTTCTTTGATAATTTCTTCAAAGACAGATAATCTATAATCTTGCCAGTCATCTCCATTATTCTTATACTCAGAATTTAGAATATTGTGAGCTTCATCAATAATTAAGTGTTTAGTTTGATTTACACTATTTCCAGAAACCATGGATTTTTGCTCATCGTATATCATTTTAGATAGTAACATAGGGATTAAACGAGTTATTTCTTGATTTGCATGAACAAGTGAAATAATATTAATCATTTTATAATCATCGAGAGCTCTATCTTTTACTTCAATAACTTTCTCTAGACTTTGAAAAGATGAATTAATTCGGCTAAATAGTGGATTCAAATGTTCACGATTCACTTTTCCCCATGCAATACGATGAACTTTTTGAAAGTCTAAAAATATTTTTAATTGGTTAAGTGGTGTATTTTCCAAACTTTTAAAATATGTAGTAAGACTATCAGATATCGCTTGAATCCCTGAGCTTTGAAGTTTATCTTGAGTAATACCTTCATCAGAACCACTATTGAACCATATTTTTGATGAGGATATAGCATAATCCCCGCTATTGTATTGCTCAATTTGATCTAATTTAGAAAAGAGGGATTTATCTTGCAAATATTTTTTTGCTGTATCTAACCAGTCTTGTAAACTATCTTGATTAGCAGACTTGCCTGATGTTAATATTTTCTTAAGAGTTCCGGTTGCATATACACCAAAGCAAAAATTGGTGTCTAAAAGTATTTCATTAAATTTTGTTATGGAACTTCTCAGAAAAGGGACTTGTGTTGCCGGTCTGGCATCAAAAAGTATTGACAAAATGTCTGCATCAAAAAGGTACTTCTTCTTAATCGGTAATTTTCTGCCCCCCTCTGGATTCCGTGTATTAATTTCAAATATTTCTTTATCCTCGTTAGCAACTCCGAAAACTCCTTTTCCAGTAGCTACATCAAATTCTGATGATGAATATTCTCCATTAAAATCAATTACAAAAAATTGAGATTTTTGTATTATATGTTCATAAAATTCCGATCTAAAAAGTTCCAAATATAATTTATGCAAAGTATTAGACTTCCCACTTCCTGTGTTACCAAATATACCTATGTGAGAAGCGAAGAACTTATTAATCGATAATTGAATTGGTTGATTTTCTAAAATTGATTTTCCAATTTTAATTGTTGGTTCGTGAGTTTCGATTCCATAAATAATTTTCAACTCATCTAAACTTGTCAGGGAGACCTCATTACCGATCATGGGTACATATTGACTTGTTACTTGAAATTTTCCAGCTTCGATGACTCCTTTAGTCTTCAAAGAAATAATCCTGTTAATTGAGTTTTTAGAATATCTGTTATCAAATTCAGTACTTTTAATAGAATTTTGTTGATCAATCACTTTCTCATTTGAAACAGTTGCTATTATTTTAATCTCATTTTGATTAATAGTAAGGTAAGCCCCAATTTTAGGACCTGTTAATATTTCACCATACCAGATGAATTCTGCATCGTTTGACATGCTGTACATTCCAACTTGAGACTCATTACTATCAACAGAAGTAATTACTCCTAGCTTTTTCTTAGGACTTTCCATCTTTTAAGTCCCTCAAACTTGTTCCTGATAATAAACTAGTTAGATTTGATAGGTTAAAACTGTACCAGTCGTCACCATTATCATTCATGTTCTTTGTTTTATGCTCATCAAAAAAATTTTCAGGAGTTAAAATAGTAAAATTACTTCGTTCACCACTTAATCCTAAATTCTCTAAATAGATTTCTCTATCTTTATCAGTGAACCCAAAAGCATACACCTTTAATTCTGGATTCTGAATAGCTCTTTTAATCATTTTTGCAATATGTTTATCTTGAAATGAAAAACCAATCACAAACAAAACCGATTGTGGTTTATCTAGCTCCAATTGAAAAACTCTTAGCATCTCATGAAAATGATTATTGTAAAAAGTCTCTTGTTCTTCATATCCTGTAGGTTTTACAAGTAGTGGAGAATCAACAACGCTATTTCTAATCAATACAGAATTACCTATAATCTCCCAATTCATAGAACCATGAGGCTTTATTAGGGTCAATGATGGTATTTCATTTGTATAGTTATCATTCAACCCCTTATACGATACAGTTCGATTGTAGTTTGAGCCATCAAGTTCTCTTTCAAAATAACCACTAGCACCATCATTAACTACAAATCTATAATTTTGTAGAACTTTGTCAAAGGCTTTCTCAATAAATAAATCATAGTTTGTTGTAAAAAGATTAGCTGTACGAGGAGTTTGCCTTGAATTTGACAAGTTAAGTATATCTATTATTGTTGAAATGAAATTTGTGTAATTATTCAATGTGCTAGATATTGATGCCCTATATTCTAAAACATTTTCTAATAATTCTTCACTCACTGTTTTAACTTTTTGTTCTAATTCTTCATTTCTTTCTTCATCACTCTCTCCCGGAATCATTCCCATCAAAGGTATGGCAGGAAAAGAGTTACCAGAACCAATCAAAAAATTCAATTGTTTTGTAATCGCCAATTTTCTAAGGTTTTTTACTAATTCAACATTGTTTTTATACATCTGTTCGTCAACCATAGAATCCCCCTATTTAAGTGACCTTTACCACAATTATACAATAATTATCAAATAATTGTTTAGAGTACAAAAAAGGAAGCTAGTTACTAGTAATTTAAGTTATCAAAAAACAATAAATATCAATAACAATACACAAAAGTTGTCTATGATTTAATATTAATTTATTCTTAGTACAGCCTCTTTCTCAGATTTTATTTATTTAATAAAACTAAAAAATACCCCTGCCAAAATTCGACAGAGGTTATCTTTCAGTAACACTAATTTTTTTGGGGAAATTGGCGGGTAACTAATTAATTTCAACTAAAATTAACCTTCCTATAACTTGCAAATCCCTATTAAATCAGCGTAAAAACTTCATTTTCATTTTATAGTTTATTCCCACTCAATCGTTGCTGGTGGGATAGATGTAATGTCATAAACTACGCGATTAGACACTTTATTATACCTAACTTGTTAACATCTAGATGAACTACTTCATGTGCCTCTGCTTAACAGTTTTATTTTCACCTTAATAAGGCTCCCCAATATTTTTGATTGGTTTAGAATGGCCTGATTGCTTGATAACCTATCTCCGATAAATAAAACCTCTTTGTTAAAGTACATTCATTCATAAACAAACTTATTTGTTGCGCAGTATAAGTCTACTATGTAACAAATAAAGGTCTACAATAAAAACGGAAGCTATGAAAAACTCCCGCTATCTTTATATAACATTAAATATGTATTCTAGATCTGATTCAAAATTTATCTTTTGTTTACTATTTTGTTTAATAAATAAAAGTAGTTTTGCAAAACATGGGATTAATATTCTTAATTACTTTATTAAAGAAATTATAGATACCAATGCAAATGGAAAACCAAGAAGTGTAACAGCGGTTGCTAAGTCATTTAGTGGGAGTCCCATGAATAAAAATGCCAACAGTATAACCATATAAGCAATTATTATATAAATTATCACGTTCATGATAATTCTCTTCCAATGAAGATCTTCTTTTTGTGCAAGCAAATCTCCTAGTGTTAAGAATATAAAAGAAAGTACAAACAGAATAAAAGATATCAAAAGTAAGACCCAAAAGTCATTTGTGCTAATATAATATTCGCCAATGAATTTATAAATAAATTTCTTTTTCTTCGCTTGGAGTACTTCTCAAATCGTGACTTTTTTAAACCATGTAAAAATAGCCGTATTTTTTCTGAGAGTTTTCCGTTATATTCAGGTTTATTTTTTTCCATTACATCCATTACTTTAAATAAAGCATTTATAAAAGCAATTTCAAAAGCTAATACAATAAAGGTTTGCCTTGGGCTTCCTTCAGATTCCATGTCACCATGGATACCCTTGCCTTCAGCTATGTATTTGCCTGTACCAAGCCATACTCGGGACTTTCACCCGTTAGAGTTCGCCCATGCTGGGCGAACAAAAAAAGGATCACTCAATAGTGGTCCTTTTTCATTTTCAATAATAACTCTTTTACTTTTTGTTAAAATTCTTTCTCTGAAATTACATTATATATAAGTAAATATTTCATTAAAAATTCTTCAGTTAGGCTTTTAAATCTTAACTTAAAAAGTCGATATAAAGTTATGGAAATCACAAGTCCCTGAGAAGAATAACACAATGCTGAAAAGTGATGTTTATAATGAAGGATAATATTAAAATCGAAGTTAAAGCTGGATATGTTAATACATAATAATAAAAATATGTCAATATATTTATGGAGAATATTAAATTACACCTCAACATACAGAGAGAATGTTTATATATAGATAGTTAAAGAAAACCATTTAAAAAAGGCACCAGAGTTTATAGATTCGAAAGGCCTTTTCCCTATACTATTTTTCAGTTTTAATTTTAATTATAATATATTAATTATTTCATTTTTTCTCTTAAAAATAAACCTAACGTTTTTGATCTTTTAAATTTGCAAACTAGGTTTGCTGATATACAATAACCACCCGTCAAGGTCTCCAAATTTATTATCGTGTGAAAAACCATTGTATTTAAAGAAATTACTAGCCTCTAAATCAACAGGATCTGACACAATATCTTCTGTACGTGCTCTTGATATTGCAAATTTAACCAATCTCTTTCCTATTCCTTGCTTTCTGTATCTAGGGTGAACAAACAATGCACCAATTAGG
>DASQMK010000658.1:0-2303 GCA_035645575.1 Metabacillus sp. | reverse complement strand
GTGATTGGAGCGTTGTCTTTTGACTTTATTAATGGCTTTCATGATACGGCGAATGCGATTGCGACGAGTGTTTCAACCAAAGCCCTAAAGCCAAGACATGCGATTATATTAGCATCGTTGATGAATTTTATCGGAGCACTTACGTTTACAGGTGTAGCAAAGACAATTACAAGTGGAATTGTAGATCCATTTACGATTGAAAACGGATCTATTGTGATTTTATCAGCGCTTATCTCAGCGATTGCTTGGAATTTAATTACATGGTACTACGGAATTCCGAGTAGCTCATCACATGCGATCATCGGCTCTATTGTTGGGGCAGCGATTGCAGCTTCAGGTTTTGGAAGTATAAATTATTTAGGTTTTTCAAAGATTTTGCAGGCACTTTTTTTATCGCCGGTTTTAGCATTTATCATTGGGTATATCATATTTAGCATTTTTAAGGTTTTATTTCGAAATCATTCTTTAACAAAGTCTAATAATCGATTTCGGAGAATTCAAATTATTACTGCCGCATTTCAGGCTTATACACATGGCACAAATGATGCCCAGAAAGCAATGGGGATTATAACACTAGCCTTAATTGCCAACAATTATCATGAAACACTAGACATTCCATTCTGGGTCCAGCTCTCATGTGCACTTGCAATGGGTCTTGGCACATCAGTAGGCGGGTGGAGAATCATTCGAACTGTTGGAAATAAAATTATGAAAATCCGCCCTGTAAACGGAGTAGCTGCTGATCTATCTTCAGCTTCCATCATTTTAGGAGCAACCTTTTTTCACCTGCCAGTCAGCACAACACATGTGATATCATCATCAATTCTTGGAGTAGGGGCTTCCCAACGTGCCAAAGGAGTAAATTGGGGAACAGCTCAAGCCATGGTATTTACATGGATTGTCACCCTGCCAGCATCAGCGGTTTTAGCAGGAATTGTTTATTATGTTCTTAACTTCATAATCTAAAGTAGAATTCGACTGAATTCTGCTTTTTTCTTAATGCATAGGAATTTATAAAATTCTTAAACTGTGGATAAGCTCGCGGCATCCAGCTACAGCACCTAGCCCCTCGAGGTCATAAGCCAATTTGGAATTGAAGGCAAAGAACGCCTTCTATTCCAAATCGTCTTATGCTTGTCGGGGCTGATCAAGGCGCTTACCCTTTTGTTCATTTTCTCTACGTAATAAGATAAACTATATATAATAGAAACGTTTTCAAACATGAGAAGTAAGGAGTCACCCTTATGAAAAAGGTAGTCTTATTATTAGTAATAGTCTTTTTTGTTGTATGTGGTTTAGGCTTGTATTATGGCCAATCTGCATTAAAGCCTGAAAATAAAATTGTGAAAAGAGATCATTTAGACCAGCAGCTTGTCGAGACCAAAGAGAAAAATAAAGAAATCATGACGACTACAGCTTCTCTTTCAGCTATTGGTGACATATTAATCCATGACAGGGTCTATCAGCCTGCACAAATTGCTGATGGAAAATATGACTTTACACCAAATCTTGAGCATGTTCAGTCTTTATTAAGTGATGCTGATATAACAATTGCGAACCAGGAATCAATGATTGGCGGAACTGAGATTGGGCTTTCTTCATATCCTTCTTTCAACAGCCCTTATGAAGTTGGGGAAGTTTTAAAAGATAGTGGGATCGATCTTGTCACAATCGCCAACAACCATACCTTGGATCGTGGTGAGAAAGCAATCCAAAGCGCTATTTCCCATTGGAATCAAATGGGAATTCCTTATACTGGAGCTTTTTTATCAGAAGAAGATAAAAAGAACATTAGAACAATTGAAAAGAATGGAATTATTTTTTCTTTCTTGGCCTATACATATGGTACAAATGGGATTGAAACTCCTAAGGATAAACCTTATTTAGTGAATAGAATCGAAGAGAAAAACATAGAACAGGATATCTTAAAAGCTAGAGCGATTTCAGACGTGGTTGTCGTAAGTCTTCATTTTGGGAAAGAATATGAGCGATTGCCAAATGAGGAGCAAAAGCAATTAGCCTTCAAAACAGCAAATGCAGGGGCAGACATCATCATTGGACATCACCCGCATGTACTACAGCCAATGGAATGGATCGAAAGAGAAGACGGAAAACGCTCATTTGTTGCATATTCTCTTGGGAATTTCTTTACAGGACAAAATGGAGATTACAAGGATATCGGCGGAGTTTTAAAGATTAACGTTGAAAAAAAGCTAGAAAATGGAGAAATTGAGCTAAAGGAACCGTCCTTTATTCCAACCTTTGTGAGTGAAGATTATTATGTTTATCCTCTTGAGCAATAC
>DASQMK010000657.1:0-2087 GCA_035645575.1 Metabacillus sp. | reverse complement strand
ACGGTAATCAAATGAAGGACGGTGAAAACGTTGCAATTATCGCCAAGAATGTATCACACTTTAGTACGCCCGAAATGGTTTACAAAAAAATATATTGAAAACCACTTAAAAGAGCATTTTAATTTCAAAAATAAATCAGTACTTGACTTTGGTTCTGGCACAGGTGCAAATTGCTCATTATGCACACCTTCCGAATATTTAGGAATTGATCCCGATTTAAAACGAATCGAGTTTGCTAAGAAACTTTATCCGAACTACCATTTTCAGGTTTTCTCTGGTACTGAGATTCCTGTTGAGGATAAAAGCGTCGATGTCATACTGATCATATCAGTTCTACATCATATACCTCCAGAAGTCATTTCAACTTATGTAAAAGAATTTAAGCGGATACTGAGAAATAACGGAACAGTCGTTGCAATCGAGCCATGTTTATTTGATCATACGCGAATTAGCAATTGGTTTATGAAGCGTTACGATAAGGGGAAATATATTAGAAAAGAAAGCGATTATTTAAGCTATTTTTTGAATGAGAATTTCCAATGCAAGGTATTGAAAAAATTTAAAAAATGCTTTCTCTATAACGAACTGTATTTCAGAGCAAACCTGTAATGGAAAAAAAGAACAAAATACAAATTATCGTGACGGATACAACTATATGTATCCGATTTTTGCATTCAGTTTTCTTAAGCCTTGGCCCACAAATTACCACTAATAAATCCAACTGTAATCTACTATAATGTTCTCCTGGAAGGGGAGAAAAGATGATGTGGATATTTGTGTTAGTTATTGTTGTCATAACTTTATTTTTCACTCAGGCATACAGAAATACCCGAAAGGTAGCTTTCAATAAGATTGATTTAACTCACACTGTTCCGGAAGATATTCGTTATGACTCATTAAACATTTTACAACTTTCGGATATGCATCTTGAACGAATTTCTGTTTCACCTGACCAGCTTTATCGGTTATTAAAAGGGGAGCAGATCGACATTATTGCGTTAACAGGGGATTATTTAGATAAAAAGAAAAGTATTCCAAAACTCGTTCCATACCTTAAAGTTTTACACAAACTAAAACCAACTTATGGCATATACGCTGTACTAGGAAATCATGACTATAGACTTGACGCTGAACATCTTTCTACCCTTATCAATACGCTAGAAGAAAACGGTTGTCATGTGTTGCAAAATTCAAACGAGGCGATACTGTTCAAAGAAATACCGTTGAATATTATCGGGATCGACGACCACTACACAAATAAGAGTGATATTAAAAAATCTTTCAAAGGAATCATACCTGGATATCAAATTGTTTTGACACATGACCCAAGTATTGTATTGGAAATGGATGATGTTTCGTTCCATTATTTGTTGTCAGGTCACTTTCATGGTGGACAAGTTCACTGGCATAAGCCATTTCACCTCGCAAAAATGTCCCCTGAGATGGTGGAACGAAATATGATCAAGGGGTTACATTACTACAATGGCAAACCTATTTATATAAGTGAAGGTCTAGGACAAACATCAATTAATATTCGTGTTGGCAGTCGGCCTGAAGTCACGCTACACACAATCCCGTTATATACAGAAAATCAAAACAAAAAAATAATGAAAAGACTCTAACCACAAATGAGTGTTAGAGTTTTTTCATTTTATACAAAGACTTCATGTCCTAATATTTCATGTAATTGTATAATTTCAAATACTTGAAGCACTTGTGGTTGCACATCGCTAATCCCTATTATCGGCTTTTTTTCTCCATTCTTCAACGTTTCTACTAGATTAATAAGCAATCCGATACCGGTGGAATCCACAAAATGAACTTCAGACATATTAACAGTAATAGAGGTATATTCTTTTAAAAGTGAAATCAGCTCATTGTCGATTGTATCTGTCGCCTCGATGTCTAAGTCACCTTTAAAATATACGATTGCATTCGTTTCTTGTTTACTGATTTCATAGGAAAACATCTAATCCACCCCTTTATCCATATCTTACTGAAGAACAATTCCATTAAGCTCGTCAAACCGTGCTGTTATATTATTTCGATCTTTTTTTAAAATACATTTCGCTCCGCCAATGTACAGC
>DASQMK010000656.1:0-1756 GCA_035645575.1 Metabacillus sp. | reverse complement strand
AAGAATGGCTGAAGCGTTTCATTGCTTCAATTAGGGAATCTTTATATTTCTTAATGACAAGCTCACGTTGACTTTCCAATGTTTCCCAAGTAACCTCTGGAGTTACATTTGGGTTTCCATCTCTGTCTCCACCAATCCATGAACCAAAGCGAAGGAAATTTGGTACATTCCATACATGATCAGGGAATTGCTCAGAAAGGCCTTCCTCAAGATCTTGGTGGATATCTGGCAATACATCAAAAAATGTTTGATCAAAATAATAGAGACCATTACGCACTTCATCCATAACTGTTGGTTTGCGATGACGTAGCTCATCTGTTTGCCAAAGAATCGTTACTTCATTTAATAAGCTATCCTCTAATTTTTTACGCTCTTTCTTTGTTAGCATCGTATTATCCAGATTTTTCAGTATATTACCGATTCGTTTTTGAATATCAATAACTGATCTTTTTGTTGCTTCCGTTGGATGCGCAGTAATCACTAACTCAAGTGATAACGTGTTCAAGACATTTTGGATCGTTTCCCCATCAATTTTATTTTCCTTTAATGAAAGAATTGCACTTTCAATTGATGCGGGTTGAACAACGTGATCCTCTTGGAGCTGATATTCGCGACGACGACGAATGCGGTGATTAGACTCTGCGGCATTAATTAGATGAAAGTAGATTGAAAAGGCACGAATGATTTGCTTTCGCATTGGTGGGTCGAGATTTACAATCTCTTCTTTTAGTTCGTTATAGACTTGTCTATCAAAATTATTTCGAAGAGACTTCGCCATCATCCTGAATTTTTCAACCTTATCTAATAGCTCCGTTCCACCATGATGAACAATAATTTCACCTAGAATATGACCTAGCGATTTTACATCACGGCGTAATGGAAGACTGCTGTCATTTGTTTCAATTCTTGTTGTCATTTTGTCACCTTCCCTAAGATTTTATTATTCTATTAAATATTAAGATAATTCTATCATATCATTATTCGAAGAAAATTTCATCTAAATTTCACGAAATTGATATCAATATACGATGAATCATACCTCTTTTATCTAATTCATGTATCATTAAACAATTTTAACATAAAAATCATCCACTTATGTAAAATTATGTTAAACATCAAATGATTTGATGGTGTAAAATCCTATAATCTATTTTTTCATTTTGATGGTTTTCTAGAAAGTTTTCGTAAATCTTCCGAAAGCATGTTGGTCTAAACAAATTTGCCGCATGACCGGCATGCTTAATTTCTTTATAAATGACATGTGGGATAACTTGAGTCAATTCAACTAATGCTGATTTATATAATGTATCGTGTTCCCCCATTACCCATAAAACAGGAACTGATAAATGTGTTAAAACAGTGCGCAAATCAAATTGAAGACGATGGTGAAGAGCTGTCTTTAAAATATGCTGATCTAACTCTAATCCATATTTATAATAAATTTTCTTTGAGATTGCTGAATATGGATCCATTCTATTTACCTTAGGGTAGATATCATTTGCATAATTTTGAAGCCATGTAGAGTACTCTTCATCTCGAGTCTCCCAATAATGCTGAAACACATTAAAAAGTTGGGATTGAGCATTATAATGTCCTCCAATAAAGCATAAGCTCTTTACTTTTTCCTGCCACTTATTAGCAAAAATGGCACTCGGATAACATCCATAGCTTAACGAACAAAGATGAGCTTCCTGTGTATCATTCTGTTCATAGAAGTTCTCTAGCTGCTTCACTAAATTTTCTAATGTAAATTCAT
>DASQMK010000655.1:0-2714 GCA_035645575.1 Metabacillus sp. | reverse complement strand
ATAATGATTTGTAATGACAATGCCATCATAAGATTTTTACCAAATACTGATAAATAATCTGTGATAAATGAGTTGGAATTATATCCATTGTGGAAATAGCTTATAACGACACCGTAAATCGACATAAAAAATGCTATTCCTATAACCATGCATGTTGAAATTGTTAAGACTGTATATAACTTATTTTTTGTATTAGCGGTTATCTTCAATGCTAGTTTTTTCGCATTAGGTCCAACAATATATAGGTCAAGTATCAGTGCAATAATAAACCCAATAAAAAAATCTGATGTTCCTTCAATGAAAGACATTTTTCCAATCATTCCATTTAGGTAAAAATTATAGATAGTCATAATTAATACCATCCCAAAGCACATCATGATCCCAAATTGTAAACTTTCTTTCTTAGTTGTTGGCAATTTCAACATCCTTTCTTTTTATACCTTTTGTATTATAGAGATCGTAAAAAGCTATCGTAAGTGAACATTTTGTGAACAAAAAATTTAATACGGCAACTTAACCATAAAAGTCTAATTTTTGAACAGATATATCTCAGTCTATTCAAATAGGTTTTCATTTTGTCGTGTGTATGGTATTATGAATGAGTATTCATTCATACCCTCCGAGGTGATGTCATGCAACAAATTGGTCCAATAAAATTAATTGAAGGTCCTAATAAAAGTAAGGTTCCTTATTCAAGAAGTCTATATATTGATAGCTCTAGTGAAAAAGTGTTAATTGATACAGGTGCAGATTTAACTCTTTTAAAAGATCTTAAAGAACAATCAGGTGTTGATTTAGTTATTAATACACACTATCATCCTGATCACACATGTCATAATATTCTCTTTTCAGAAACAGAAAAATGGATCAATCGAATTGAATACCATATGCCATTAACTATCGATGGAGTATCCAAAGCAAATGGTATTTTTCAAGAATGGGGTCCTGAAGGAGTAAAGAAATGGCAAAATGAGATCCCAGAGCAATGGATAAAAAGTCTCTATGAGATTAATGGATTTTATGAGTACGAAAAAGAATATTCATTTGGAGATGTTCATGTTCATTTCTTACATACCCCTGGACATACAAAAGGGTTTAGCTGTCCTTATTTTCCTGATTTAGGGATTGTGTTCACAGGTGATTATGATATGACATCGTTTGGGCCTTGGTATAATGGGACAGATGGGTGTATTGAGGAGTTTATTTCATCAGCAAATCGACTTCTTTCACTTGATGCAAAATACTATATTACCGGGCATCAAAAAGGTGTTTTCAATAAAGATGAGTTTCATCAAGCGATGACAAGTTATCTCGCGATCATTGATCAGCGTGATGAAATGATTGAAAAATATGTTCAAAAAGGAGTTTCATTTGATGAGTTAACGAGGATTGGGATTTTTTATCCAAAACATGCATTGAAGCATTCTCTTTTAATTACATGGGAACGTAGCGGAATTCGAAAACATCTTGATCGACTTGGCTATACAGTCATCGATAATGAAATTAAACGATTTATGGTGAAAAAATAATTGGAATAGAGAGAGATCCCCTTCTCCCTATTCCATGTAATTATTCGTCTTCATCTAAAATATCATCGAAAACGGATGAGACTTTTTCAAATTCTTCATCACTTTCAATTGGAGATAAATCTCCCTCTTCATCCAGCTTCATAAAAAAGACATCAATATCTTCATCTGTTTCATCACGAATATCATCAACAAATCCAACTGCTACATAGTCAGTCCCCTCTATCGTTACTGCAGCAAGCACCTCGACCTCATGTTCTTCATTGTTTTCATCTGTAATAGAAAATATTTCTCCTACTTCAATTTTATCCATGAATAAATACTCCTTTCACACGTACATATAATACGATTACTTTATTATCTTGCCATTTAAAGGTAAATTCATGCAAGTAATTCATGAAATAATTATCGGATTTCTTCGTTTGTTTTTTATGTAGAGGCATTTAATTGAAAGGGTGATGAACATGACCTATTATGCGACCTCTTACTTCCAGTCCCCTCTCCCAATGACAAGAGTGACATCAACAGAACGTGGCAGGCTGACTGTTGAAGGGAGCGGAAAAATAAATGTTGCCCCAGACAAAGCTATCATTCAAATCGGCATTGTCACGGAATCAAAAGAGGCTGAAACTGCCCAAACGCAAAATGCACAAATATCAAACAATGTACTTTCAGCTTTAAACGAAATAGACATTTCAACTAATGATATTCAAACCATTTCTTATACAATCCAGCCAGTCTATGAATTTACAGAAGGAACTTCTGTCCTAACAGGATATAGAGTACAACATACCCTTGAGATCACAGTAAAAAAGTTAAGTAATCTTGGAATGGTGTATGAAGCAGTAGTTGCTGCAGGAGCAAACATTGCTGAAAACATCCGCTTCGATGTTTCAAATCGAGAAGTCATATACCAAGAAGCTTTGCAACAAGCAATGAAAAATGCAACTGAAAAAGCAATAAGGCTTGGAGAGCAAATTGGGGTAAACATTAACAATATTCCGGTTAAAGTTACTGAAATTTCAGGTACTCCCCCACCTCGACCATTTTCCTTAGCCCTTGCATCAGAATCTATATCTCAAGCAGCTCCTCCTATCCAAAGCAACAAAATTGAAATCGAAGCAAATGTATCAGCTGTTTTTCAATATTAAATAGGGACAGTCTGCTTCAGACTGCCCCTATTTAGCC
>DASQMK010000654.1:0-2183 GCA_035645575.1 Metabacillus sp. | reverse complement strand
CATGTGATGATCAAAATAGCTGTGCCTATTTTAGACGATGGAATCCACGTAGTGGTTCCAATAATGTCAGAGATGATCATCTGTTGGCAGGAGTTTATGAGGAAATTCCTTATACGAATTACAGACCTGATGCTTGTATTTACGATGAAGAGATTAGTATTGAGGATACATATGTGGCCACGGTTAAATATGAAGGAGGAAGTTTATTAAGCTATTCGATTAATTTCTCAGCTCCATACGAGGGATACCGACTAGCCATTAATGGAACGAAAGGGAGGATTGAGACAACCGAATTCCATGAGCCATCAAGAATCCACTTTGATTATCCTAAGCAAACAATCGATTATTTTCCGCTTTTTGGTGCAAAAGAAACAATTGAAGTAGTCAAAAATTCTGGCGGTCACGGTGGTGGAGATCCTATATTACTAGAAGATCTTTTCCTTGGTCCAGACCCAACACGGAAATATCCGATTTTAGCTGGCTCAGAAGCAGGTGCTTATTCCATCGCAGTTGGAGAAGGTGTGTGGAGATCTGTGAAAGAGAGAAAGCCAATGAATATAAAAGAACTCCTATATCAATCAGAGAAAATCATAAACAAATCTAATAGTTAAAGGTTTTTATTAAACATACGATTCCTTATCTGAGGACGAATCGTATGTTTTTTCTGTGAAAAGTGTAGGGGGTCTACAGAAAGAAATTTACGATAAAAAGTAAATTATCTAAAATATCTTAAAATTTTAATCAAACATCTTAAAATCTTTAATTACGCAAGAAACCGTTTACATTTACAATTAAAACCAGAAAGGAGGAAACTAAATGAGTTATTCACAAGGATTTCCCGAAACGTCGGTAAACAGCAAAAAGGTGGTTTATAAAAAGAAAATAAAAAAAGAAAAATGGGTGCCATATCTTTTTATTTTGCCATCATTCCTCATAATTGTAGGTTTTTTGTTTTACCCGATTGCGACCGTATTCTACTATAGTCTTCAAAACTATGATGTATCTGCACCTTACTATAATGGTTTTGCAGGTCTTGATAACTTTGTCAAGATCTTTACACAGGATGCAATGTTTGTCCCAAGTTTATTGAATAGTTTGAAATGGGTTGTTTCAGAAGTAGGTCTTCAATTAACGTTTGGTATGATTTTGGCCTTATTATTAAATCAAACCTTTAAGTTTAGGGGGCTAGCACGAGCAGTTGCCTTTATCCCATGGGCGATCTCAGGGGTGCTTGCTTCAGTCATGTGGTCAATGATGCTAAATGAACATATGGGTGTCATCAATGACATGCTTATGAAAGTTGGTTTAATTAATGAACCAATGGCATTTCTAGCAAGCACATCAACCGCTTTTTGGGCAGTGGTGATCGCTGAACTATGGAGGGGGATTCCTTTCTTTGCGATTACTCTATTAGCTTCCTTGCAAAGTATTCCGAACGAATTATATGAAGCAGCTCGAGTGGATGGTGCCAGTAGATGGAAAACATTTATTTATGTCACTCTGCCGCAACTAAAAAATACGATTGTCTTAACAACATTACTAAGGGTCGTTTGGGAGTTTAATAACGTCGACCTCATATTCAACTTAACGGGCGGTGGTCCTGCACATTCTACTACCACACTAACGATGTATATTGCAGATTTAGCTGTACACGGAAGTAATTTCGGTTATGGTTCAGCATTAACGGTTGTTTCATTTGGAATTCTATTAATCTTTGCCATCCTTTATCTGAAACTATCCCGTTATGAAAAGGAGTGATCTGAAGGATGCTATCAGCAAATAAAAAATTAGACAAACTCTTAACACTTTATTTACCTTTAGCGTTGATGCTAAGTTTTACCATGTTTCCAATCTACTGGACTATCAATACGGCATTGAAACCTGAAGGGGATATTATCAAGCGGCCGTTGCAATATGTGCCAGCCAATCCTACAGTTGAAAATTTTGTATATGCTTGGACCAATATTGGATTTGCAACATTCTTTAAAAATAGTTTAATCGTTGGGTTTTTTACGGTTATCATTGTTCTTATTTGCTCAACTTTATCTGGATATGCACTTTCCAGATACCAATTCAAAGGGAAAAGAAGTTTCATGCTGATGCTATTGTGCACTCAGTTCATCCCGCGGGCAATGATGATTATTCCATTATTTATCATCTTTAAGAATTTAGGATTAATTAGT
>DASQMK010000653.1:0-12377 GCA_035645575.1 Metabacillus sp. | reverse complement strand
CAGCAATAATCTCCGCAAGCTTGTAATGAAGACCTGATGGCACACAAATGTTGACAACATCAATATCTATTTGCTGCTCCAGCATATCATTTAAGTCTGTATAGACATTACATAGACCCTTATATTCCCCAAGACGCTGTTCGTTCGTGTCACAGACCGCGACAAGATTTGCCCCTTCAGCATTTTTAATGGCATCGATATGTTTTTGAGCAATAAACCCTGCCCCTACAATCGCAAAATTAATCATTTAAAGCCCTCCTTGCTTCACGAATGTATCTCCAAAGCATGATTCCTAAAAGTGTGAGGAAAAAGCTTAGTGCAAAAGAAATGACCATGTTTTGAACGAGATAATTATCTGATTTTGTAATTTCTTTACTTACCAATTTAGGTTCTTCGAACAAAGTTAAATCAACATTCTTTCGGTAAGCCCCATTTTCATACTCTAAAATAAGTTCTTTCATGGATACTGCTGAATTAAGCAATTCTAAATAGGCATCTGAAATTTCTTGACCTTCCATTGCTTTTAGTGCATTGTCGTATTTCTCATTTAGGGGCTTAACATTTTCAAGGTTTTGTTCATAATTTTTTAGAGATTTCTCTGTTTCTGTATATAAGAAGTTATAATTTTCTTGGAGATCTTCAAAATATTTATTTCCAAGTGATGTTAACTTGCTTTGCACATCATTCTTATTATCTCCAACCACCTTTATCTGAACTCTTCTCCCTGAAATAACTGAAAAATCAGCTTCTACATTTTCTGTATCTGTTGTGTATTTTTCATTCAGTAAATCCGAATCTGTGAGGTTATCTAGTTTAAGAGAAGAAGTATAATAAATCGCCTTCCCTACATATTCACGACTGCCAAAGAACGAAAAAGCAGAAACGATGAGAGCAATAATGATCGGAATGATCAAGAGGGTCCACTTTTTTCTCCAAATAAATTCCAGGTTTTTATAAAATAAGTATTCTTTTTGTTCTGACATTACACATACCCTTTCTTTCAAGGTTAGACAGAGCTGAGCAAACAAACTCTGCCCTGTCTAGTGTTTTTTTCAAACGGAAAGAACTCGCCTTTTGGCGAGTCTTTTGACTTCTATCAATCATATTATTGATAGAATTTTGTGATACATTCAACAACATAATTTTGTTGTTCTTCACTTAGTTCTGGGAACATTGGTAATGAAATAGCTTCCTTCGTTGCCTTTTCCGTAACCGGGAAGTCGCCTTCTTTATAGCCTAATTCCTTGAATACAGGCTGTAAATGAAGTGGCTGCGGATAGTAAACCATCGTAGATACACCTTGTTCTGCTAAGAATTTTTGAAGCTCATCGCGCTTTTCAACACGAATTGTGTATTGGTGGAACACATGATAGTTTCCTTCAACCTCTACCGGTGTGACAACTCGATCACCAAGAGCAGCCTTTAACATCTCAGTATAACGGCTTGCATGAGCACGACGCTTTTCACTCCACTCGTTTAAATGAGGAAATTTCACATTAAGAATTGCTGCCTGCATCTCATCAAGGCGGCTGTTATAACCTAAAACATGATGATAATATTTTGGCTTACTTCCATGAACACGGATAACACGCATTTTGTCAGCAAGTTCTTCATGCTTTGTCACGATCATACCGGCATCGCCATATGCACCTAAATTCTTCGTTGGGAAAAAGCTGTATGTGGCCGCATCAGCCAGCTCACCTACTGTTTTTCCTTTATATGTAGCACCGATTGCTTGGGCAGCATCTTCTAAAACGAATAAATTATGTTTCTTCGCTACTTCCATAATTCCATCCATATCTGATACTTGACCATAAAGATGAACAGGAATAATAGCTTTTGTTTTATCTGTAATCTTTTCTTCAATTTTACTTGGATCAATATTAAACGTAATTGGATCAATATCAACAAAAACCGGTGTCGCATTGCACCTTGCAATGGCTCCTGCAGTTGCAAAGAACGTAAATGGAGTTGTAATAACTTCATCACCAGCTGTTACACCATAAGCTTGAAGTGCGATATGAAGGGCATCACTACCGTTTGCAACTCCAATTCCATATGGTACTTTACTATATGCAGCAACTTCTTGCTCTAATTTTTTGACATTATCACCTAAAATAAAACGTGAGGATTTCATCACCTCATCTAGTACTTGAAGCATTTCATCTCTCAAAGATAAATATTGCTCTGACAAATCGAGCATAGGTACTTTCATAAAAGAATCGTCTCCTTTATTTCTATGAAGATTTATATAACCTATGATATTCTATCACAATTTACCATAACTTTGTCACTACTTGTCGTTTAATTTGTCAATGTAATAATTGTAATGTAATGATTTCGACATTTTTTACTATTCCCCAATAAAACATATTTTACAAAAAATCCCCTTTGGAATTAAAGTTTTTTTAAACCAATGTTACTTGTAAAAGAGTATACCTTTAACACCTTCTAAATATATACAGTATATGGTAAAGAATACAAAAAATTTTATGGTATAATTAACCTTGAAAATTAGGCTGAAAAATGGGGAATAAAAAAATGTCAGTTATGCTCAATCAATATACTAAAATGAAATCTCGTAGCGAAATAAATAAACTACAAAAAATTGTAAAACAAATTAATGACCTTGAAACAACTTTTCTTTACTATACAGATGAAGAATTACGTAACAAAACAATTGAATTTAAAGAAGCAATAAAAAATGGCAAAACACTAAACCAAATTCGAGTTGAGGCTTTTGCTGTCGTAAAGGAGGCTGCTTCACGTGTAATTAACCAACGTCACTATGACGTCCAGCTACTAGGAGGACTTGTCTTAACTGACGGAAACATCGGTCAAATGCAAACTGGTGAAGGGAAAACCTTGATGGCTTCTTTACCAAGTTATTTATTTGCATTAGAAGGGAAAGGTGTCCATGTCATCACGTCAAATGAATATTTAGCACGTCGTGACTATGAACTAATTGGACAAATTCATCACTTTCTTGGACTTGAAGTAGGTCTTAATGTTGCAGAAATTTCTCCACAAGAAAAACAAAGGGCTTATTCTGCTGACATTACATATGGAACAGGGACAGAATTTGGTTTTGACTACTTACGGGACCATATGGTCATGGATGAGGCTGAAAAAGTGCAGCGCGGCCACCACTTTGCAATTATAGACGAAATTGATAATACATTAATCGATGAGGCGAGAACACCTTTAATCATCGCCAACAAATCATCACTTTCTTCTGAACTATTTACGATCACATCGATGATTGTCAAATCATTTAAAAAAGATGAGGATTATGAATTAAACCTTTCTCATCGCCAGGTCCATTTAACAGAACAAGGCGCAAAAAAGATTGAAGCAGCCTTTGGAATCGATAATATCTATAACGCAGATGACCAGATTCTTCTTCATTTTATTACGCAATCTTTACAGGCTCATTTTATTTTCAAAAAAGATAAAGACTATATTATTCGTGATGGCAAAATTGAATTGGTCGATGCCTTTACAGGTCGTGTTATGGAGGGAAGAAGTCTTAGCCATGGACTTCATCAAGCAATAGAAGCGAAAGAAGGCTTGGAAATAAATGAAGAAAACATTACCCAAGCAGCTGTAACGATTCAAAATTACTTTAGAATGTATTCCACATTATGCGGAATGACAGGAAGTGCACTACCTGCACAAAAGGAATTTCTCGAAACATATGGTATGGATGTAATCAGTGTACCAACAAATCGCCCGAATCAACGTGTTGACCAAGAAGACCTTATTTTTAAAAACCTTGAAAGTAAATACAAGAAAATGGTGCAGCTAGTGAAAGAGGTCCACGCAATAGGAAGACCAATCCTGATTGGGACAACTTCAATTGAACAGTCAGAAACTATTTCCAGTATTCTAAAAGAACAAAATATTAGTCACCAATTATTAAATGCAAAAAGTGCTGAAGAAGAAGCAAAAATGATCTCTATTGCCGGTCAAAAGAATATGATTACAATTGCTACGAATATGGCTGGTCGTGGAACAGATATTTTACTTGGAGAAGGTGTTGCAGAATTAGGTGGTCTCTATATTATTGGTACAGAACGTCATGAAAGCCTTAGAATCGATATGCAGATGAGAGGTCGTGCGGGAAGACAAGGTGATCCGGGTACAACTCAATTTATCTTGTCATTGGAAGATAACCTTATGCATCAATTTGATGAAGAGGAACTTGAAAAATACCAAAAGAAAATTAAATGGAATGAAGAAGGCTTAATCTTAAGTCCAAATCCGAATAAATTCTTTAAAATAGTCCAGGACGCCATTGAAAACAGTCATTATTCTTCTAGAGTTCATCTTTTAAAGCTTGATGATACACTAGATCAACAACGAAAAGTTATCTATAGCAAGCGCAACAATCTTCTTTCTACAGATGACATCTTAATCGAACTTGAAAAAGAGGTAAAAGATTATATCAATAAGCTTGTTTCCCAATCTATTCATGATGCGGATGGGCATGAAGACAATCATCTTGAATACTTCATTTATCAAATTCAGGAATTGCTTGGTTTATCACTTACAAAAAAACAAATAATGGACCTTGAAGAAGACGAGCTGTTAGACTTAGTAACTCCTTCTATTGAAGAATACTTCTCTACACTTGCTGAGCTTATGACAGATGTTTCAATGGTAATCCAAGTTAGAAGTATTATGATAAGAGCACTTGATCAAGTGTGGCTAGAGCATATGGAAAAGATGGAAAGTTTAAAAGAAGGAATTCACTTAAGAGGCTACGCACAAGAAGACCCTTACCGCTTATACACATTGGAAGGTTTCGAACTATTTAACCAAAGCATAGAGTCATACCAATATAGTATCACGTCAAAGATTTATGGCTTTTTGAAAAGTTTAAAAAAGGAGGATGAGCAAAATGACAACTAGTACAGTTGACACGAAATTATCTATTCATCCTAGTTGGAATATTACAAAACAAGAACAATATATCTTTCAATTTCATCTAAATCAACTCGAACCATTAAAAGAAAATCAAATCTCTATCGCTGGAATTAAACTAGAAGATTTTGACGAGCTGATCTATGTTACAGCACTCATTCGCAACACACTCTCAAAAGCGATTAAATTTGAGATGCTCGATCTACTCATTTTAGATGAAGAAAAAAAGACTGTCGCTAAAGAAACCTTTGATATGGAAGAATTCGGGGAAATGCCTCCACTCAGCTGCCGACCATGGTCCTTCGTTTTCCAAAAATCAAATTGGCAAAACGGACAAAATCAAGAACCTACTTCATTAAAAAATTGGCAAATTGCCTTTGAAGTGAAAAAGAAACCATCAGAAGCACATCATTTACAACTCGAACCAAGCTGGGAGGAAAACCTTTCCGTAGAAAGAAAAGATCACTTAAAGCAGCTTGTTGAAAAATTGCCTCCTCTTAAGCTAAATGAAGTAAACATTATGGGCCTTGAGGCAAAAATGAATGAGGAAAACAACCTCGTTGTCACACTCCTAATTCGAAATGGCAGTTTAAAAAATATTAACATTGAGCAGCTACCTCTACTTGTTGAGGATGCTTCAAAAGAAGTAGTTGCAAAAGGGGTTTTTTCGTTAAACAACTTAGAGGTTCAGGCAAATACAAGCAAACCTTGGACATTTGTTTTTCCAGACCAGTTACTTTCAAATCACAAGCCGGATTTATCTACGTGGAAGGTGTATCCTTTAACTGAACAAACTGCTAAAGCGGAAGGGTAATATAAGATCTTTTGTCACAGAAATTGTTTCTAAAAGCAAAGGGATGAAATCTCAATAGATTTCATCCCTCAGACTGTCGACAAAAGGGGTTCGGAATGCAAAACATTCCGAACCCCTTATAAGATTTTTGTCCAATTTTCTTCGAATTTTACAAGAATGAGCCTCTTCGAGTCTCTTTATCAGGCTGTCACTGGACCTTTCCAAGTCCAAGTGGCCATTTTCTTTAAATTCATGGCAGCAAAAGTTAGCATCGCCTGCATTGTCAATTTTTTGAGTCCCCTCAAAGTTGTCCAACGCATACCATGCTTTTCTTTAGCATCTGCAAATACACGTTCAATTGTTTCTTTCCGTTTCGCATAAATTGGTTTTACATCTTTATGATGACGGAGATGATCTGCTTCTTCTACATATTCTTGCCAAATATGGCGGGTCACCACTTTTTGATGATCTTTACTTTCTGTACATTGAGCTAAAAATGGACATGTTGCGCAAATGTGCTTGGGAGATTTGTATTCTCGATATCCTTCTTTAGTCGTTGTAGAGTATTTCAAGACTTCACCAGCCGGACATAAGTAACAATCGAAGTGTTCATCGTAAACATATTCATGTTTTCGGAAGAAGCCATCTTTTGTACGTGGTCTTGTGTAAGGTACTACTGGTGTAATATCGTTTTCTATTAAGTACTTTGTAATAGCTGGAGTTTTATAAGCAGCATCTCCTGTGACAGCAATTGGTTTCCCTACTATCTCGATCACACCTTCAACTAATGGCTCTAACATTTGACTGTCATGAATATTACCTGGTGTAACCTCAACACCTAATACAAAACCTTTGTGTTCTGCGGCTGCATGAAACGAATAGGCAAACTGTTTTGTGCGTTCATCTTTAACATAGTAACCACTCTCTGGATCGGTTGTACTTTCTTTGATTTCTTTTGATTCTTCCTTGTCGAACTTATCTGGTGGAAAAGGCTTTTTTCCATGATCTTCACGATCCTGATTAATCTCTTCTTGAAGACGTTCTTGATAAGCTCTTGTTTCTTTCCTTACTACTTTCTTTTGAAATTTATGCTTATTCGCACTAGCCTTCACATGGGTGGAATCAATGAAAATGTGTTCTGCACTAATTAGGTTTTTCTCGGCAGCAATTTTTAATATACGATAGAATATCTGTTCAAAAAGATCTGTATCTTTAAATCTACGTTCATAATTTTTCCCAAATGTAGAGAAATGCGGTACTTTATCATAGAAACCATAGCCTAAGAACCAACGGTATGCCATGTTAGTTTCTACTTCTTCAATCGTCTTTCGCATTGATCGAATACCGAAGGTATATTGAATGAAGGTTAATTTAATCAGAATAACTGGATCAATACTCGGGCGACCTACTTCGGAATACATATCTTCCACTAAGTCATAAATAAAAGAGAAATCAATCGCAGCCTCAATTTTACGAACCAAATGGTTCGCTGGTACAAGTTGGTCTAAAGCGATCATTTCAATTTGATCTCGTTGAATGGAATTATGTTTCGAAAGCATATTTATCACCTCATGATTTTCTTAATTCAATATTAAAACAAAAAAGACTGTAGGCAAACTCTTATTTAATGAGTTTGTCTACAGTCTGAGGGATGAAATCTCAATAGATTTCATCCCTTTTTATTTTATAATGACGAATAGTTCACAACGTCTTTATTATTATAAAATACGTAGTATCCACCACCAACATCCAGGTTTCTACCATCTATTCCATAAACCCATACACGTTGTCCTGCTTTAAGTGTCTTATGCACTGTACCGTTTGGCTTGTACATTGTGATATTCTTCGTAGGCGTAATAAAGCCTTTTACAAGTTTGACTGCAGCATCTCTTTTCAGTACATGCTGTCCTGTTTTATCAGAGCCAACATATAAATAGCGATCATCATAATCATATACTCTTAAATATTCACCAGTTTTATATGTGATCTGATTTGGGTGCTCAGAAAGCTTATTGTCACTTGTTAAGCGATATAGTTTAGTAGGCTTCTCGATATATGCGCGTCCGATCATGATATTCATATCAGATTCAGAGTTTTTAATATAGTATCCACCGCCAACATGGAAGTAATCTCCCATCACACCGTAAAGACGAATCATTTCACCTTTGTTAAAATTAGGATTTTTGCTACTTCTTTTTATAACTGTAAACGTTCCATCTTCATTGCTTTTCAGGTATGGAACATTGTTGGTTTTAATAACAACTCGCCCTACTGGAAGATTATGGTTCGTTGGAAATTCCGTATGTGGAACCGTCACAGTAGGTGTAGAGTTTTGTAGATTTGAAGATGCAAGATATCCTTCTTTTCCATTGACGCTAACCTTGTAGAATGAGAATAAGTTTTCTTTCTTCTCAGATTCATAAGGTCCAGAAATAATTTTGACTCTGCTATATGGCAAAACCTTAGAAATGATTTTTGATGGTGTTATTGTATCAGGGATATCACGAAGGTTTGAAACTCCATTTGACAGGGTACTATAGGAAGTATAGGCGATATCTCCACTTTTCAAGCGATGCATAGAAGTTGTATCCCACGCTTCTATGTCATAGTGTTTTTTCGTAAATACCAAGGAACCATTACTAGTCGTGGATGTTTCAATCTTTGGTGTGGAAGTGATTGGAACATTCCCCCCGTTTCTAATGTAGTTTAACACCTTTTCCTGGTATGGAAGCGGGTTTGTTTCACTTGGCACATTTCGAACCGATAGACCATTGTAGGCCCAAACCGCAAAATACCAATGCTCTATTTTACTTCTGTTTCGATCATTAATAGTCGGAATATCGTAGTACCACTTACTACTAAGAATCTTTGCACCTTGCTTGATATTATAGGCTGTATCATATTTAAGTCGATTTACATCAATACCTTGAGCTTCCATTTCTTCTTTAGACATGGTGACTTGCATCATTCCGATTCCACCATCATTATTTCTATTCATGACAGGTTCACCATTGGCTTCATACTGCATCATACCTGTCTCTGCCATAGCAATAGCCTTTAAAACTTCGGGTGGAATATTCTCTTCTAAAGCAATTTTTGTAATGAGTTCTTTTTTCTCTTTGAAACTTAATTCTAATTCAGCTGCTTCAGCAGTTGATAGATTTGTAGAAAATATAAGTGTAAATATCAATAGAACGCTTAAACTTATACTTCTCATGTCTATCCTCCTTATCTGTTGGTTTGTAATTCTGCCTGCAATTTTCCCTTTTCTTCTTGAAGTTGTTGATGAATTTTATCAAGGTTTTGATAAGCATTTGCATGCAAAGAATTACCCAGCACTTTTATTTCTTTTGCCCGTCTTTCAAGTCTATCATATTTTTCCAATAGATTACGAGCTTCTTCAAGATTCCCCTGTTCCTTTGTCTTGTTAATTGTATCTAGTAATAGATACATAGAGACTTCATAAATAACCGTTTCCTTTGCTATTTTGGCTGGCGTGATAGATTCACTATTAAATCGATTTCTTAAAGCAGGGCCATACAATCGACTGTATACCCTTTCACTTTTTCTAATATCAGCTGATTGTTCATGGTAAAGGTTGACTGTCTTATCAGTTAGCTCTTGATTCGTTATCATCTTACCTACTAACTGATTTGTTGAGGTTGATAATGTATTTGATAACTTAATAGAATCAATTAAATTAGCTGTTCGTAATAGATATTCTCCACCCGAGGTATTACTATTTAAAGCCACCTGGGTACGTAATACATTATATGAATTTATCAATTCCTGATTTTGTGCTGTTACATTCGAATTCATATAATAGTTTGCGGCTGTTTGCCATAGTTTCTGTGCTTCTGCATCTGTTGAAAAGCTTAAATCGCTTGAAAGTTCATTATGTCGTTTCGACCCAAGATATCTCGTCTTCCAATAAGCTTCTGATACCTTACTAACAGTAACTCCTTTTGAGGAAGATGCGTGAATAAACTCATCGTTTCCAACATAAATTCCGGCATGCGATGCACCTGGTTTATATGTAGAAAAAAACATAATGTCTCCAACTTTAAGATCTTTAACAGGTGAGAGGCTTTTTGAAGCATACATATCAGCACTTGTTCTAGGCAGAGTATAACCATACTTATTGTAAACATAATTTATAAAACCCGAACAATCAAATCCTGATGGTGTAGTACCTCCATATCGGTATGGTACACCAATGTATTGCTTGGTAAGGCTAATAAATTCACCTTCTTTCGACAACGCTGAAGCATGACTTTTCACTTGAAGTGAAAGCAGAAAGATCGGTAGTAGAAATAAAATTAATACACACTTTTTCATAGAATATCACCCCTTTAGTTTCACTCTTGTATTATAACAGCAATGTTACACATATTCTGTAACATTATCGTTAAATATGTCGGTTTATGTTACAGAAATATTACAAGTTAGAATGATTGTCGACAGATACTTCCTAATAAAATGAAAAAAGGAGGCTATATAGCCCCCATCCTTACATATACTTTTCTACCAATAATGTTTTCTGTGCTTCTATAACAATCTCCGAAATAAGTGTTTCGAACTTTGCTTTTTTGCTATTATATTGTAATGTTTGTTCTTCATGAGATTGCCCCAGTTCCTCAAGCTGAATTATTTCAGAAGCAAGCTTTAGTAATTCTTCTCCCAACAACACGGACTCTTTAAACTTTCTCACTTCCTGAAGTTGTTCCATAGCTATGTTATACTCAGCCTTTGTCACTTCGTCAAGAAGATCCGATTTAACGGCAGCTTCTGCAATGAACACATTCATGTCATGCAGTTCTTTAAAAAGAGGAAGATCATCTGAAAGCTCTGCTACCTGCTGATAATTTGCATAAAGCTGTTGAGTTTTTGTTATCGTCTCGTTTGCAGCTTTGAGGTTTGTTATCCCAGCTGCTTCTTCGTATAATGCTACGAGTTTTTGCTTTAATGAAACGAGCTGTGCTTCAATACCTGGAAGGTCAGGATACTTTCCAGGATGTAGTTTGTTACCATCTGCTTTGATTTGAACGGAACGTTTTTCAAGACGGCCTAACATGGCAAGCTTATCACCAGCTTGTTTATACTCTTTGTTAGCAATATCTGTTTCTATTTCAGAAAGAAGATTATAACGAGATATTTCATAGATAACTGCTTCTTTTGAAATTTTTGCTGGAATAATATATTTCTGACCGAAAAGATTACGGTAGGTACCACCATATACTCGGCTAATGACTTGCTCGGATTTTTTTATTTGATATGAAAGTTCGTCATACTCTTTCACAACTGAAGCATTTAAAACACCTTTTTTCACAAGATCATCAAAGCTTTTTTTCTCAACAGAAAGCTTGTCGCCCACCTTAACAGCATCAATAAATCTTGCTGCATCCAACTTACGTTCTTTCGCTTCCTTAATATAATTTGTTAAGAAAGTTCGATCAGAGCTTGTTAATCCTGATAGAGATCGCTCAGCTGTGGTAATTAAGCTACCTGTTTTGTTATAAGCATTCATAAAGTTAGTACTAACAGTAACATCATTCACATCTTTAATCTTATTTGTATGGTATGGACGTAACGACTTGCTTGTTAAAAAAGCGTCATTTACTTTTTTAGTTGCTGCAGATTTCACAGGGTTATATTTATTCATATATAACTTATAACCTTCGTTTGCCGTATAAAGCCCAACCGCTTTGTTTTCACTCCATATACTCGGGAAATAAGAAAGTGGTACACTCGTCTCACCGACATATGGAGAAATTTCAACAGTAAATGCTGGTCTCTTATAATGAGTAATAAACCAATCGGTTAAGCCGCCTCCCGATGGATTTGGCTTTGGATAAACAAGAGAATAACCTGTCATCTTTCCTATTTGTTTTGCTAAAGAATGGTCACGATTATATCGTGATCCTGACTGGTGGAAATTCCAGAAAAGAATTTCACCACTGCTATGATAACTTACAACGATTTCAGGTTTTGTTTTATTAATAAAATCAACCATCGCAATCGTTTCTTTAGCATAATTTTGTCTCGGCCCCTTATAATTTTTGAAATAAGGTCTTCCTGGGTTACAACAAATACTTTCCCAGTTTGCATCATATTGTCTGTTTAAATCGATCCCTTTTCCATTGGCTTTCCATCTGCGGAAATCCATGCTCCCATCATTTGCTTTAATCAATGCTTTATGATCAGAACTAGGAAACTTCTTTAGGCCAAATTGCTGTAATGTCACACCATCCGGGTTAACCATCGGGACAAACCAAATGGTTGATTGGTTAATGATAGATTTCACATTATAGCCGTCAATTGATTTGCCACTTTTGTAAGCTTGTGCATATTGTCCAAGCATATTCATGTTCACCATCGTAGTCATCCATTCACGTGCATGATGAGCACCGTTAACCTGGACAACAGATGGTCCATTACCTAATGAAACGGCATAGATATTTCGACCATATTCACTTTTTCCAATCACCTGGTACTTTATAAGATCTGGATAAGCCTTAGCTAACTCTTTAATATCCTGTTCCATGATTTCATATGTATAGACTTGGTTGTTATTAACATATGCTGCCGTTGCTTGTGAAGGAATAAGGCTCAAACTTCCTAATCCTACGAAAAAAAATAAAATAAATAATAGCTTTCT
>DASQMK010000652.1:0-5427 GCA_035645575.1 Metabacillus sp. | reverse complement strand
AGCAGTATCTGCCTGCGCAGCCCCGGATACTCCTGCAAAAATCATTGATACTAATATGTTGGCATGTGCTAACCCCCCTCTAATCGGTCCAACAATTGTTAGAGCGAGGTCTATTAACTTTTGCGAAATTTTCCCTGAATTCATTAAATTTGCTGCCAAAATAAATAATGGTACAGCAAGTAGTACAAAGGAATAGATTCAATTTAACATTTTTACAGGAACCGTTACCTCTGGAATATATGGGACATTCAAGATTCCAAGTAGAGCCACAATACCAATAACAAACGCGATAGGTACACCAATAAACATCAAGATAAGAAATAAACCGATTAATAAGATCGCAATCATTCTGCTACCTCCTTACTATTCAACCTTTTCACACTTGAAATTAGGTGTGAAAGCGAATAGATAAACATGGTGATTCCCATAATCGGAATTGCAATCCAAACATACCCCATCTTTAACATCGGTAAGGACACCCAATTATAGCTCCAGAAATTTTGCACAGCTTGAATACCGTAATAAAAGATTGCTAGATTAAAGCTAAGTAACACACTGTCTATAACTAAATATAAATAGTTTTTTGATTTGCCTTGTAATTTTTGTGCTAAAAAGTCAAAGCTAAAATGCTCTCTCCTATTTAACATGACTGCAGCTCCCATAAAAACTGCCCATATAAATGAGTAGTTAGCCACCTCTTCTGTCCAAATAACTGGTATTCCTAAATACCTTGTTACAATTTGAGTGATGATAGCGCCAAAAAAGATAACTAAACATATAACCCCGACTGTTAGCTGTGTTTTCTCAAGTAACTTTATAAACTTACTCATTTTGTCTTCCCCCATATTAAAGGTTAGAAGGAAAGGACACGTAAAGTGTCCTTCACCTTATTATTTTAATTCCTGAATTTGCTTAAGTAAGTCCTCTGCTCCCATTTCCTTTGCTGCCTTTTCCTGAAGTGGCTCGGCAATTTCTATAAATGGAGCTGTGTCAATTTCATTTACTTCAGCACCTTCAGCAATTGCCTTTTCTTTATATTCCGCTTCTTGATCATAAAGAGCTTTTCGTTCTGCTTCTACCGATGCTTTAGCAGCCTCTAAAATAATCTCTTGTTGTTCTTTAGAATAAGAATCAAACTTCTTTCCATTTACTAATAGGAATCGAGTCGTATAATCATGCCCAGTTTCCGTAATATACTTTCCATTAACTGTTTTATGGTGATTCTGCTGAACGAAATAAGGATAGGCATTTTCAGAAGAATCTACTACCTTCTGTTGAAGGGCTTGATATAACTCACCCCATGCAAGAGATGTAGGAATAGCTCCAACCTTTTTCCAGTAATCGGCAACAACACCAGATGTTTGTGTTCGAATCGTCAATCCATTAATATCTTCAATAGATTGTAGTGGTTGCTTTCCATAATAATGTCTTACACCTGCAGACCAGTAGCCAATTAATTTAAAGTCATTATTTGATTTCTCATTCACAAGCTGAGCAATTTTGTCCCCAACTTCTCCATCAACTGTTTTCTCCCAATGTTCATAGCTATCAAATAGGTATGGTAAGGCAAGTAAGTCAACTTCCTTAATTCCTGTTTGTGTCATAAAACCAGGTGATACTAATACTATATCTGCCCCGCCAAGTTTAAGTTTTTCTACTAACTCAGATTCTTCCGTACCTATTGTTCCCGCGTGAACTTCTACCTCAATCTGTCCATTTGACTTTTCCTCAGCTACTTCTTTAAACTTTAAAAGACCTGTTTGATATGGATTATCAGGAGATGTTTGGTTATGTGCTGCGACTATTTTTATTTTACCTGCAGATCCTTCTACATCACTGTTTCCAGTTTTTTGAACACATGCTGTTAAGAATACTGACAATGCCAGTAACAATACCAATGATAGTGCAGATAATTTTCTCATTATTTATTCCCCTTTTTGTTTGATTGTTTACGCTTACAATAATACGCATTTGTTGCTTCTCTTTACTCAAGGTTTGTATGTCGTTTTGTCATCTCTTCGTATACTGTTTCTTGCTGGTCTGTTTCCAAAGTTGAAATAATAATTGCATCAAGCACTAGGTGCACGGATTGGTCAAATTGATTACCAAGTGGCTGAATTGTTTTCGGCTCATCGCTTTTGCGATATTTAGTTGCTGCAGGAATGATTAGAATTCCATCACTTACTGAAGCAATCTTTGACTCATTGTTCGTTGTTACAAGAAAAACCTTAGCCCCTATTTGCTGTGCTTTTGAAGCGAATTGATAAATCCCACTTGTTGAGCCAGACCCTGAAATCGCCACCATTAAATCACCTGCTTCGATGCTTGGTGTAATCGTTTCACCAATGACGAATACTGTGTAACCTCCATGCATTAATCTCATGGCAAATGCTTTCCCCATCAATCCTGAACGACCCTCGCCATATACAAAAATCCGTTTTGCTTTTTTTAGTTCGTTCGATAACTGGATTGCTTCTTCTTCTTTTACTTGAGATAGTACATGTGTTATTTCCTCTGCTACTGTAAGAATGATTGATTTCATCTTATTTCATCATTCCTTTCATTAGTCTTGCTGCTTCTGATCGATTTTCCACTTGTGTAATACCACTTCCAACAATAATTGTATCTGGTTGATGAGCCAATAGATCTGGTAATGATTGCAACGTAATGCCACCTGCTACCGCTACTTCGAAATTCGGGTGATTTTTTATTAATTGAAATAGATCTGTATGAAATTCTCCTTCTTGCTGCATATCTTTCCCAAAATGTAAGCTTACGAGATTCACTCCTAATTCCTTTAACTCAGTCATTCGGTTTTCATCCGTGATGCCAAGTAGATCAATCATAATCTGTTTATCGAATTGATTTGCTATTTCAATAGTATCTGAGATTGTTTGATTGGCAGAAAAGGCCATAACCGTTGTGATATCAGCACCTGCTTCAAATGCTTGAATTGCTTCATATTTCCCTGCATCACAGGTTTTCATATCAGCTACAATCAATTTAGTAGGATAGGCTGCCTTTACCTCCCGAATGATTGTCATTCCATATTCTTTAATAACCCCTGTACCAATTTCAATCCAATCGACATGTTCATGTGTTTCTTCTAAAACTTGCATACATTGTTCTTTTGTTAACCTATCAAGCGCTAATTGAAGATTCATTTCAACACCCCACTTCTAACTATCTTTCTATTAATTGTTTTTCTCCTAACCTCACAAGGACCTCATCTAAATATGGCAATCCTTCATTATCACCTGAAACACTGACAACCATTGAGCCAATTGCATTTGCAAATTCTAATGTCATCTCTAGTGTCCAATTGTGTAGCACTCCATAAATAAACCCTGAATCAAACCCATCTCCAGCACCTACAGTATCAACAACCTTCTTTGGCTTTAATGGAGGCGCTTCAATAATTTGGCCATTGTAGGATCCAATTGCCCCAAGCTCACCCAACTTAATCGCTACATATGAAATACCAAGGGAGTGACACTTCTCAATGATTTCCTTCGGCTCGTTTGTACCTAAAAGAATTTCCGCTTCATCGGTTCCAGTTAAGAAAATATCTACATATGGAAGAAACTCTCTTAAATGATAGCTTGCTTCTTCCTTACTCCATAATTTCAATCGAATATTTGGGTCAAAAGAGATAAGTACTCCATGCTTCTTAGCTTCAATCATGGCATGTTTAATTAACTGGACATTTTTCTCTTGATCTATTGCTGGAAACACTCCTGTTACATGAAGAAGTCGTATGTTTTTAAATAGTTCTTCCTTAAGGGTTTCCATGGTTAACGCAGTAGTAGGTGATTGATGTCGATAATAAAATGTCCTTCCACTTCCATCCTCCATGATTTCTTTAAAATTTAATGAAGTAGAATAGCCTTCAACGAGCTCTACCTCTGAAACATCTATTCCTTCACCGCGGACAAAGTTATAAATAAATCGCCCAAACTCATCCTGACCTAAACGGCTAACCCAGCGTGTTTTTAACCCTAAGCGAGAGCAACCAATGGCGAAATTTAATTCAGCTCCACCCACTTTTCGGTCAAATGATGAAACAAACCTTAAAGGTCCGTTAGCTGATGGATTAAATGTAATCATTGCATCTCCAATTGTCATAACATCAAGCACTTTCATTCCTCCTTTTATCCCTTAGCAAGACTTTCGAATGATGAGTTCCGGTTCGAATCTTTTGGTCCCTTCATTTTCATTCCCTTCCTGCTTTCTTATCTTTTGAAGCAAAACATTAGCGGCTTCAGCCCCCATCTTAAATGTTGGTTGTGCAACAGTTGTTAAAGATGGATTATAAAAACTAGCAAATGAAACATCATCAATGCCAATTAATGCTAAATCTGATGGAATTTCAATATCGTTTTCTTTTACATACTTCAAAATTTCCATTAATGCCATATCATTTCCAGCCAGGATTGCCTGAGGTGGAGCCTCAAGGGATAGCATTGTTTTAAGTGCCTCTTGAATCTGAGTAACCTCAACACTTTGAATATACTCATTTTGGATGATTAAGCCATTTTTTTGGAGTGTGTTTCTAAATCCATTAATCCTTTCAATTCTCGTTGTGACATTGCGGACAGACGTTGTGATCATCCCAATCCTTTTATATCCTTGGTCAATAAAATGCTGAACAGCTAAACTTGCTGCTTTTTCGTTATCAAGCATGATAGATGGAATTGTTAGTTCTGGAACATTCCGATCCATAAAAACAATTGGATACTCTTCTCGTACTAGACTTTTGTACATATCTACATTCTCTGCTGTAGGAAAGATAATTAACCCATCTACTTGCTTTGCACGAAGCATATCAATATAGCGCTTCTCCTTTTCTGAATCATCATCTGCATTACAGACAATAATATGAAAATCTTGTTCATGACAAGTGTCTTCAATAGCTCTAATCACCTGTGTTGAAAACGCATGCAAAATATTTGCTACAATTACACCAATTGTCGATGTGGATTTTTGTTTTAAACTTCTTGCAATAATATTAGGTTTGTATCCTAGTTTGTTAATTGCTTCTTCAATTCGTATTTTTGTTTCATCACTCATATAGTCGTATCTTTTATTTAAAAACTGTGAAACTGTACTTTTGGATACATTCGCTTGTTTTGCGACATCTGCCATTGTTACTTTTTTCATTTTGTTCTCCTACTCATTTCTTACTAAACCGATTTACTAAACCGGTTTATGGAAAGTATAAAGTAATTGTAAGCGTTTTACAACCCGTTTTTTGAAAATTTTTTTATTCAAAATACCAAAAAGGAATGTGCGTTATGTGCACATTCCTTTTTGGTGGGATTTATCTTAGCTATTTACCTTAGCTAATAGCTCTTCCATTTCATTTAATTTTTCTTCAAATACTTTACATGCTTCTTCGATTGGGGCTGATGAGGTCATATCAACACC
>DASQMK010000651.1:0-6951 GCA_035645575.1 Metabacillus sp. | reverse complement strand
CAAATGTTCCTGGAACACCGCCTCTTGCACCACTTGATGTTTATACACATGAAGTTAAAGACGGATATTTATTCTTAGGTAAAGCAAAACCACGAGGGGAGGCGTAATCAATTGCTTAACAAAATTTATGATTGGGTTGACGAACGTTTAGATATTACGCCTATGTGGCGCGATATTGCTGACCATGAAGTTCCAGAACACGTAAACCCTGCACATCATTTTTCTGCCTTTGTATACTGCTTTGGCGGATTAACGTTCTTTGTTACCGTTATCCAAGTTCTTTCTGGTATGTTTTTAACTATGTATTATGTACCAGATATTAAAAATGCTTGGGAATCAGTTTTTTATCTTCAAAATGAAGTAGCTTTCGGACAGATTGTTCGTGGTATGCACCATTGGGGAGCTAGTCTTGTTATCGTAATGATGTTCCTACATACACTTCGTGTCTTTTTCCAAGGCGCATATAAAAAACCTCGTGAATTAAACTGGGTAGTTGGTGTACTTATTTTCTTTGTTATGCTTGGACTCGGTTTAACAGGTTATTTATTACCATGGGATATGAAAGCATTATTTGCTACGAAAGTTACCCTGCAAATTGCAGAATCTGTACCATTAATTGGGCCAACGGTTAAGACATTGTTATCAGGGCACCCAGAAATCGTAGGTGCACAAACACTTACTCGTTTCTTTGCTATCCATGTCTTTTTCTTACCGGCTGCATTATTCGGTTTAATGGCAGCTCACTTTGTTATGATCCGTAAGCAAGGTATTTCTGGTCCACTATAAGATCAACAAAAATACATGATCAATCATGTGTAATTACATTTTTATCGGAAACCACCTTAGTAAGGAGGGGAAATCATGCATCGCGGAAAAGGTATGAAATTTGTCGGTGACTCTCGTATATCAGCTGAGAGAAAGCCTAACATTCCGAAGGATTATTCGGAATACCCAGGGAAAACGGAAGCTTTCTGGCCGAACTTCCTCCTAAAGGAGTGGTTAGTTGGTGCTGTTTTCTTAATCGGTTTTTTATGTTTAACAATAGCGCATCCATCACCGCTTGAGCGTGTAGCAGATCCAACGGATGCAGGCTATATTCCATTACCAGACTGGTACTTCTTATTCTTATACCAATTGTTAAAATATTCGTTTGCATCTGGTCCATATACTGTGATCGGAGCAATCGTCATTCCTGGACTTGCATTCGGTGCATTAATGTTAGCACCTTTCTTAGATCGAGGACCTGAACGTCGTCCTGCTAAGCGTCCTGTTGCGGTTGGTATGATGATTCTTGGTGTAGCTGCAACATTTTTCTTAACTTGGGAATCTGTTGCCACACACGATTGGGAAGCAGCAGCTGAACAGGGGAAAATTCAAGCTGAAGCAGAAATTGATAAAGAATCTGAAGGATATGCTATTTATCAGGAGCAAGGTTGTATTTCATGTCACGGTGATAATCTAGAAGGTGGAGCTGCTGGTAAAGCACTAGTCGACAATGGCTTAGAACCAGATGCTATTGCAGACATTGCTAAAAATGGTCAAGGTAGTATGCCTGCTGGAGTTTTCAAGGGTACTGACGAAGAATTAAAAGTGTTATCAGAGTTTATCTCTGGTGTCACTACAAAATAAAAGCTGACATTTGTCAGCTTTTTTTTGATAAAATCTTTACATGATTTAATTGTTTACATAGGTGAAAATATTACTAAGTCTGGTGTGTGGAAATTATGAGAGTGTTCCAATATCTATTAGGACAGAGGCCAATCATATTTGTCATGTTTATCATCAATTTGTTTGGGACTATTTATGGATATTATTGGTACAGATTTCAACTAGCAGATACACCTGCTCATTTTTATTTATTTGTTCCAGATAGTCCAACAGCAAGTTTGTTTTTTCTCATTGTTCTATTTGGTTTCCTATTTAAGCGGAATTTACCCCTTATTGAGGCTTTAGCAATTGTCACGTTATTTAAGTACGGAATATGGGCTGTCATTATGAATCTTCTATTATTAGCTGTAAATGGAACCCTCCCATGGGAAGGATATATGTTAATTGCTTCGCATTTTGGTATGGCTGTTCAGGGATTGCTGTATGCCCCATATTATCGATTTAAAGCATGGCATTTAATTGTTGCTGCAATTTGGACTTTACACAATGATGTCATAGACTATGTTTTTGGTATGATGCCTCGGTATAGTGTACTAATGGATTATTTAAATGAAATAGGATATATGACGTTTTGGTTAAGTATAGTTTCATTAGGAATTGCTTACTATTTAGTCATAAAAAATCGATCAAAACAATTAGAACTGGGCTAATTATTCAGATAAGACTATTATCTAAATAGTTTTATAGAAAATGCTGTACTTCAACATATAAATAATTTATATAAAACACAGAAATAGTTGGTCTAACCTTGTCCCAATGAACATACGTTTTAATAGATGTTCTAGGGGGGACAAGGATGAAGAAATTATTAATCGTGATTATTTTTATTATGCTGCTCATTCATATAGAACCAGCATTTGCAGATGAATCATATGACTGGAAATCACTTAATGAGATAGCTGATACAGCCTTACAACTTGCAAAACAAGAACGCTTTAAAGAGTCTGCCCAATTACTTGAGTATTTTGCTGTGAAATTTGAAGAAATTCCAATTGATCGACAAATACTATCTCTCGATCATTATCGAACTCTTTCAAATACCCATCAAAATGCACAAGAGCTTTTATTGGACGATGAAGCGAGTACAATTGAAAAGGTAAGATCTTTAACAAAGTTTCGCTTAGTTGTCGATGCAATGGTTTCTGAGCACCAACCATTATGGAGCTCGATGGAAACGTCTATAATGGAAACTTTTTCTCAGATGAAAAGCGATGTACAAGAAGGAGATAATCAATCTTTCCAGCATGATTTTAATGAATTTTTAGCCCTCTATGAAGTGATATATCCTAGTATTCAAGTCGATCTAGATATGCAACGAATAAAACGTATGGATGAACATATTTCAGTTGTAGAAAATCAACTTTTTCAAGAAATTCCAGAAACAAGTCAAGCAAAACAATTGGCCGTAATGGAGGAAGAATTAAAAGCAATATTTGAAAGAGTAAAAGAGGATGAAGCAGATCCGTCATTATTATGGGTCATGATCTCAACTGGAAGTGTCATCTTGCTAGCACTTTCTTACGCTGGTTGGAGAAAATATCGAGGAGAGAAAGAAAAATTAGCTAAACGTGAAAAAAATAATAGTAAGGATTAAAACATGAAGTCATTTCCTGTAAAAGAGAGTGAGAATTCTCACTCTCTTTTAACATGTTTATAGGTTATCTATGTAATGGTTTTTTATTTTCATCTAACGTAAACCCTTCACCTAATACATCATGAACATCGCTTACGGCAACAAAAGCATGAGGGTCGACAGATATAATAACACTCTTTAGACGAACAATTTCATTTTTCCCTACAACACAATAAAGGACATTACGATCTTGTTTGGAAAACGATCCTTGCCCTTTTAAAATCGTTACACCCCGATCCATCTCCTTCATAATTCTAGCTGATATTTCGTCAGGATGATTTGAAATAATTGTAGCCCCTTTTGCAGCATAAGCCCCTTCCTGCATAAAATCAATCACTTTAGCACCAACAAAAACCGCCACAAGTGTATACATTGCTTCTTTATAAGACAAGTATGCGATCCAAGATAAAGTGATTACAAATAAATCAAATAAAAACATAGTTTTCCCCATGCTCCAGCCAATATATCGATGTGTCAATCTAGCAAGAATATCGACTCCGCCTGTTGTCCCTCCGTATCGGAAGATTGTTCCTAAGCCAATTCCTAATGAGACACCAGCAAACAGTGCAGCCAATGTAAGGTCATCTGTTAAAGGCATACTAATTTGGTAGCGTTGGAAAACCCATAAAAAAACAGATAAACTAACAGTTCCGATGATGGTGTATACAAAGGAAGTTCTACCTAATACGCGCCAACCAATAATAAACAGAGGAATATTTAAGACTAGATTAGAAATAGAAGGATCAATCTTAAAAAGGAAATAAAGTAAAAGGGTAATACCTGTAAATCCACCTTCTGCTAGATTATTTTGAATGTTAAAATGTACAAGTCCGAAACCGAAAATAGCTGAACCAATTAAAATGAAAATAATGTTTTTTATTCTAAGATCTTGCAGCATATTCCACCTCCGCTAATACTTCACAGCGTAAATATTATAGTTGATAGAATGTCAAGGTGCAAATTTCGAGAAATTCATGACGAAATAATTGTAAAATTAAGATGTATTAGCTAACATTGAATAGAAAAGAAGAGGTGATAAAAGTGGAGAATAAATCGATGAAGGACCTTCAAAAGGAAGTAGATGAATACATAGGTCAGTTTAAAGAAGGTTATTTTTCACCATTAGCCATGATGGCTAGAATAACAGAAGAGGTTGGAGAATTAGCTAGAGAAATAAATCACTCATATGGAGAAAAGCCAAAGAAAGCATCTGAAGAAGAAAAAAAGATTGAAGAAGAAATAGGTGATGTTTTGTTTGTTCTTATTTGCTTAGCTAATTCTTTACATATAGATTTAGAACAGGCCCATAATCTAGTGATGGAAAAATTCAATACTAGGGACAAGGACCGTTGGACAAGAAAAGAAAATTAAAGGAGTTTTAGAAATGTCTGATATTAAAATTGTTATTGCGGGAGCTCGTGGAAGAATGGGAAGTGAAGCTGTCAAGCTTGTAGAAGAAACAGAACATTTTCATTTAGTTGCTGTTGTCGATCATAAGCATGAAGGAATGAGACTAAATCAACTTGATGGTTTTAATGTAGATGTTCCAATATATACTGATATTGATAAGTGTTTTTTTGAGACGAGCCCAGATGTATTAATTGATCTAACAACACCAGAAATTGGTAAGGTACATACAAAAAAGGCGTTGGCGCATGGTGTACGTCCAGTTGTTGGAACAACAGGATTTTCTGAGGAAGATTTAAAGGAACTGCAGCAACTAACAGAAGAAAAAGGGATCGGTGCCATTATTGCACCTAATTTTGCTATCGGTGCAATTTTAATGATGAAATTTTCACAAATGGCTGCAAAGTATTTTCAAGATGTGGAGATTATTGAACAGCATCATGATCAAAAATTAGATGCTCCATCTGGAACTGGATTAAAAACGGCTGAAATGATTTCAGAAGTGAGAGAAGAAAAACAACAAGGCCATCCAAAGGAACACGAGATCTTACCAGGAGCACGTGGTGCTAACATGAATGGTATTCGTCTTCATAGTGTTCGCTTACCAGGTTTAATCGCTCACCAAGAAGTTTTATTCGGAGGAGATGGGCAAACATTAAAAATTCGCCATGATTCTTATAACCGTGCTTCATTTATGTCAGGTGTCAAATTAGCTGTTGAAAATGTAATGAAAATTGATTTACTCGTATATGGACTAGAAAATATTATTGAATAAAAAGGGGAAAATGTTCATGAAAATTGCATTAATAGCTCACGATAAAAAGAAAAATGATCTTGTTCAATTTGTTATGGCATATCAACCGATTTTTAAAGAGCATGAACTGTTTGCTACAGGGACAACCGGCTTACGTATTCAAGAAGCTAGCGGCTTGTCAGTTCATCGTTTTCAATCGGGGCCGCTTGGAGGAGACCAGGAAATAGGGGCACTGATTGCGAAAAATGAAATGGATATGGTTATTTTCTTTAGAGATCCATTAACGGCACAGCCACATGAACCTGATATTTCTGCTTTAATTCGTCTTTGTGATGTTTATTCAATACCACTTGCGACAAATATGGGAACAGCGGAGGTTTTAGTTCGTGGATTAGACCGTGGGGATTTCCAGTGGCGAGAAGTGATTCACGAAAAGAATAAATAAACTGAAAATAAATAAAATAAAACGTTTTTATACTATGTAACAAGGAGAGGGAAATGAGTAATCAATTAGATTTCCTTGCGATCGGTGCCCATCCTGATGATGTAGAAATCGGGATGGGGGGAACAATTGCAAAGTATACTCAAAAAGGATTTAAGGTAGGAATATGTGATTTAACAAAAGCTGAACTGTCGTCAAATGGTACAGTATCAATTAGACAAGAAGAGGCAAAACGTGCTGGAGAGATTTTAGGTATTTCAGATAGAATTCAGCTGTCAATTCCAGATCGAGGCCTTTATTTGGATGAATCATTTATAAAAGAAATTGTGGAAATTATTAGAACTTATAAACCGAGAATTGTTTTTGCACCATATTATAAAGATCGTCATCCAGACCATGGTAATTGTTCACGGCTTGTTGAAGAAGCAGTATTCTCTGCAGGTATAAAAAATTATCAGGATCGTCTTGGTTTAGCTGCACATCGTGTACAGCATGTGTATTTTTATATGATTAACGGATTTCATAAACCGAATTTTGTTGTTGATATATCCGAGACAGTTGAGCGCAAAATAAATTGTTTACGCGCCTATAAGAGTCAATTTGATAAAGTGGGCGGGTCAACAGATACACCATTAACAAATGGATATATTGAAGCTGTAGAAAGTAGAGAAAGGCTATTTGGAAAAGAGGTTGGTGTTACGTATGCTGAAGGATTTTTAACAAAAAAACCAATCCTGCTTTCTAATGATTTAATAGGTGACGAATAATGAAAAAGAAACTTAAAATTGGAATTACCTGTTATCCATCTGTAGGTGGTTCAGGTGTTGTGGCTACAGAGCTTGGAAAATTATTAGCTGAAAAAGGGCATGAAGTGCATTTTATTACATCTAGCCTACCTTTTCGACTTAACAAAGTGTATTGCAATATTACGTTTCATGAAGTAGAGGTTAATCAATATTCTGTTTTTAAATATCCACCATACGATTTGGCTTTAGCGAGCAAAATGGCTGAAGTAGCAAATCGAGAGGATTTAGACTTGTTACACGT
>DASQMK010000650.1:0-3584 GCA_035645575.1 Metabacillus sp. | reverse complement strand
CCTGACCCAGATGGTGTAATGACATACGCTAAAGGTCATTACGATTCAATGTACGGAAAGATTGAAAGTGGATGGGAAGTTAAAAATGGTACTCTTACTTATCGTGTAACAGTACCAGCTAATACAACAGCTACACTTTATCTTCCAACAAACAATGTAAATACAGTTAAGGAAGGAAACCAACCAATTAAAAAGGCGGAAGGTATAAAGTTTGTTGAATATAAGGGTGGAAAGGCAGTATATGAATTAGAGTCTGGAAATTACGAATTCCGTTCGATTGTAAAGAATAAATAGTAAGGGATAGAAGTCAACAAGATATATAGAACGGATAGTATAGAGTTTTATCAGAAATCTTTTAGCTGAACACAGTTGGGGCTCAATGAATCAGTACTAACTGATTTAATGAGCCCCTTTCTTTCTGTAACTAACTTTAAAACTCATTTCTCTTGTTTTTAATTTTCTTAAATATATATCCCCCTTATTAAGGAAGTTACTTATGAATATTTCCTTTACTTAATAAATACATAATAAACTATTACAATTTTCCTGATATAATAAAACTTGAACTACTATTTAAATCATCTAAAGTAGACAAAGAGGTGAGAATTCCATGCGACTTCAAATTTTCCCCATCCTATTCTTACTTCTATTTGTAAGCGGGTGCAATGCCAATTCTGATTTATCAAAGTATGAGATCATATACAACGGAGAGAAAAACAAAAAACAGGAACAGCCCGTTCAAAACAATCCAAATTATACAATTGCCATTGTACCAAAAGTAACAGGCATCCCTTATTTTAACGCAGTAGAAGAGGGGGCAATTGAGGCTGGAAACGATTTAGACGTGGAGGTTCTTTATTCAGGTTCTTTAATAGCAGATTGGGAGCAGCAAGAGACTGTTATTAATGGGTATATTGAACAAGGTGTAGACTTAATAGCTGTTTCCGCAAATGACCCCGAAAAGCTTGGGTCAGTCTTATCTAAAGCCAAGCAGCAGGGAATCCGAGTGATTACATGGGATTCTGATACGAATGAGCAATATAGAGAAATGTTTATCAATATTGTTGATCCTGAGGTTTTAGGTCGTCATATTATGGATACACTTTCATCACGGGTAAATGAGCAAGGGAGTTATGCCATTATTACAGGTGCAAGTGATGCAGCTAATTTAAATGAATGGATCGAGTGGATGAAGCGGCATCAAAAGGAGAATTACCCTAATATGAAGCTTGTGGAAATCGTTGAGTCAAATGATGACCCGAAACAAGCTTATAAAGCAGCCAGAGCTTTACTTAATAAATACCCTGATTTGAAGGGGATTATAGGAAGTTCATCTGTAGGTCCACCTGCAGCATCTCAAGCTGTCCGGGATGTTAACAAAGCTGGTGAAATGACGGTTGTGGGCTTATCAACCCCTAATTTGATGAGAGAATATATAAAGAATGGGTCTGCACAGGTAGTGACCTTGTGGAGTCCGAAAAAACTTGGCTATTTAACAGTAAGTGTAGCAAAAGAAATTTTAGATGGTCAGGAGATTCAAGATAATCAATATATTTCAAATATCGGTAATATTCGTGTGAAAGAAGATACTGTCATCATGGGACAACCAATTGATTTTACAAAGGAGAATATTGATCAGTATGATTTCTAGAATAAAGGGAGCGTTGCAATTAAAGCACTTCCGCCTTAAGACAAAATTAATCATTACGTATATTCTTCTGACCGTTATTCCGATGGCTATATTAGGGTATATCACCTACTATCAAAATACAAAAGCAATAGAGGAGGAAGTAGGAGAGTATGTCCCAAGGCTTTTAAATCAGGCAAATAAAAATATTGAAAATGAAATTAATGAGCTGGGAAATTTACCAAATCTTATTTACAATTCAAGTGATGTTATGGCGGTCCTAAGGACAAACCCATATGATGAGCGTTCTTCTTTGCTGGAAGATCAATTTACAATAGAGAGCTTTCTCTCTAGGACGTATTTAGGGAGTAATAATGATAATATCTTAGGAGCTTTTTTGCTATCAAAAAATAGATCATTCATTAGTACAAGTGTATCTTATGAGGGCTTTGATTTTAGTGACCATACATTTCCATATGGAGAGGCACATGATCTAGGTGGAGATACAAAAATACTCCTGCCAAGTCAAGTTAATTTGTCCTTCGAGGGAAATCCTCCGTATATGCTGCTTGTAAAGAATATTGTGGACCTTGATAATCGAAAAAATCTTGGGACATTATTTTTAGCTGTCAAATTAACTTTTATAGAAGAAATACTTGAAGATTTAGATGAAGAAGAAAAAGCAACGATGTGGCTAATGGACAGTCAAGGCCAGATTATTTACTATCCAGATCATAACAAGATTGGTTCATATTTTGAAGAAGTTCATCATTATCCTCTTCTCAATGGAAGCTTTCGTACAAATGATGAACAAGGCAGAACATTAATTAGTATAAACCAGTCTGAGAAACAGGAATGGATACTTGTTCACAGTATACCGATTAACTATTTAACAGAGAGAACCGATGTTGTTAAAACTGTAGCAATGATTATTTTTGTTATTCTTGTGATCATTACAACTTTAATCTCAATTGGTGTTGCTTGGAGTGTAACAAAACCAATTAATATTTTAGGGAAAATCATGAAGGATGTTGAAAGCGGTAACCTTGACGTGAAAATACCCATACATTCAAAGGACGAAGTAGGAGTTTTAGCAACTAGCTTTCAATCAATGATCAATAGAATAAGGGAATTGATAAAGAAAAATTATCACATTGAGCTACGGCAAAAAGACGCAGAACTATATGCGTTGCAGTCGCAAATAAATCCTCATTTTATGTATAACACGTTAGAAACAATTGGTGCTGCTATTGAAGACGGTGAGTCTGAATTAGTAGTGGATATGGTAGCGATTTTAGGAAGAATGCTTAGATATTCACTAAGTAATAAAGATAAAATTGTACCAATTTCAAAGGAGATCCTTCATATTGAAGATTATTTAACCATACAGAAATTTCGTTTTGAGGAGAGAATCTCTTTTCATATTGATCAGAACAAATATGAAGAGGATTACTTGACTCCAAAATTTATTTTACAACCAATCATTGAAAATTCGATTAAATATGGGATGCAAAAGAGAAAATCCCTTCATATTGAAATAAACGTAATCCATGAGGCCGATCACTCAATATTGTTTGTTATTAGAGATAATGGCCCGGGGATTAATGCTGAAAAGCTTGAAGAATTGAATCAGCTATTAGACAGAAACCCTATTATTAATAGAGATTCAGGCTTTGGGATTACAAATGTCCATGCACGAATTGTTATGATGTATGGATCAGAGTACGGAATCAAGATTAAATCCAAGATAGATGAGGGAACAGTTGTAACGATAAAAATTCCACAAATGATAAAAACGCAAGAGAAAATGGTGATCGATCATGACCGTAATAAAAACAATCATCGTAGATGACGAAAGTAGAATTCGACGTAGATTAGAAAGACTCGTACAATCCTGCGGGGAAGAATGGGAAATTATTAAGATTTTTTCAGATGGTAAAGAAGCGTATGATGAAAT
>DASQMK010000649.1:0-2065 GCA_035645575.1 Metabacillus sp. | reverse complement strand
TATATTTCAGTACGTTTGAACCAGGTAAGTTGATTTTCTCTTTAGTACCTGCAGCAACATCTTGACGCTCACTGCTTTTATAATCCTCAATTGCAACAATCTTTTTACCAGCTACTTCTGTAGGTGGGTTTGTTCTAAATGATTGAAGAATGCTTTGGATTTGCTCGGCCCCTTCTTTTCCTTTTAAAGTAAGTGACTGTAGCCCTTCCTTGTAATAGCCATACTCTTTAAAAATTTCAAGTAAGCCTTGGTACATAGTAAGGCCTTTCTTTTTATAATAAGCTGCTACTTCAACTGATAATAATGCAGCCTGCACAGCATCTTTATCACGAGCAAAATCACCAATTAAATAGCCATAGCTTTCTTCATAGCCAAACTGAAATTGATACTGACCTGTACGCTCATATTCATTGATTTTCTCACCGATAAATTTGAAGCCTGTTAATGTATCAATTGTATCAAGACCAAATGATCTTGCGATTTCTCTACCGATTTCAGACGTAACAATTGTTTTTAGGACTACACCATTACTAGGCAATATTGCTTTTTCTTTTTTCTCTGATAATAGATAGTGGAGGAGCAATGCACCTGTTTGGTTTCCAGTTAGAACAACGTATTCGCCATCATTGTTTTTAACAGCTACTCCTAGTCGGTCTGCATCTGGATCAGTACCGATTAAAACATCTGCATCAATAGCTTGTCCATCACGGATTGCTAGAGTAAATGCATCGTGTTCTTCCGGGTTAGGAGATTTTACAGTTGAGAAGTTTGGATCTGGCAGCTCCTGTTCCTTTACTACTGTTACATTTTTATAACCTAATGCTTCTAAACCGCGACGAACAGGTTTATTAGCAGTTCCATGTAATGGTGTGAACACAACCTTCAGATCAACCTCTTCTGATAAGGAAGGATTAACTGAAATTGTCGTTAGTTTTTCTGTATAGACTTGGTCAATTTCCTCGCCAATCATTTTGATAAGTCCTTGAGCTTTTAATTCATCTTCGTCCTTAACCTTGATTTGTAGTTCGTCTTCAACCTCATTAACATAGGAAATGACAGTATCCGCTGCAGCTGGGGGTAATTGTCCACCATCTTCACCATATACTTTATACCCATTATATTCAGGAGGATTGTGACTAGCTGTGATGACAATACCTGAAAATGCATTGAGGTGACGTACTGCAAAAGATAATTCAGGAGTTGGACGTAACTCTTCAAATACATATGTTTGAATGCCATGAGAAGCTAATGTTTTTGCAGCTTCCATTGCAAACTCAGGAGATTTATGGCGAGAATCATAAGCAATGGCAACTCCACGCTTTTTCGCTTCATCACCGAAAGAATTTATGTAAGTGGCTAGGCCTTCAGATGCTTTACGAATTGTATATATGTTCATACGGTTGGTACCTGGTCCGATTTCACCACGCATCCCGCCTGTTCCAAATTCTAATTCTTTATAGAAGCAATCTTCTAAAGCCTTTTCATTTCCTTCTAAGTTACTTAATAGAGTTCGTAGTTCTTGATCTAAATCTTGTTTATTATTCCATCGTTGATAGCTTTGTTCCCAGCTCATTTTTACCTCCTAGGAGTGTTTTTTCATAAGTTATACTAAAATTTCATCTTAATTTTAGCATAATATACAACTTTCAACATAATTGAATTTCTACAAATTCCGAGCAATTTACCTAAATTTAATGTAGGACATTATTTTGAAACAATTTATCGTGACAGAGTGAAGAAATAAAACTTGTTTATTTACTTTATTAATATATTTTCTATTCGACAAGACTTATAAATTTCAGGATATTTTTTATGGGGTTTTTGCTATGTACCAGTCTAATACCACTCCGGTTTCTCTCCATTGCTGGCGTTTTTTCAACCAATTCAACGTGTATTTCCTCTATACTACGTCTGTTTGCCTCCATTCCGCCATTATTAATGAAAAAAAAGCCAACTCATTCTGAACTATAACCCGAATAATGGACACTTAATAAAAAGTGCCCCTTATTCGGGTTCTTCTATGTTTTCTTGAAGAAAACCCGTTTATAATAAAAGAATTATTGTG
>DASQMK010000648.1:0-4522 GCA_035645575.1 Metabacillus sp. | reverse complement strand
GAACATTACATGCATTACTGTATCAACTAGCCATCCAACAAATCCAAGTGGCAAAAGAAACGAAAAAGCCAAGAAACCCCGTGTTTTATGAGTATTATCAACGGAAACAAAAAGAGGGGAAAACAAAGGGACAAGCGCGGGTTTGTGTTATGAGAAGACTAGTAAATGTGATTTATCGCATGATGAAGCATAAAACCGCTTATGAGATGCCGATAAGAAAAGAGTAGTTTGATAGGGGATAAGAAGGGCGGTTTTTTATTATCGGACTTTAGGATTACAACATAGGGTACGGGTAAATCTAACCTTGAATTAGCTAAACCAGGAGAAGATTTATTTGTGGGTACTTATAGTAAGTCAAGGTATTGGAATAGAAAAACGAATTTAAATGATACACATACTCCACATCATGTAGTACAGGACGCTGTGAGCATTACCTCACATGGAAAAGGAATTACAATTAACCTAAGAAAAGATATTCATGAACTAACTGAAACTTATAAATCTAAACGTAGTTTGGGGAGCTTACGTGATCACTTAGCAACGGATATATGGGAGTTAAGAAGGCTTTTAAGAGATCATGGTTATAGTAGAGAAAGGGTGAATCTTCAATTAAAAGAACTTATAAGACAAAATAAAGCAACAGGAGGATTCGAAAAATAATGGATAAAAACGAGGCCATTGATTTTTTGAAAAATAATCAACCACTTCCCGAAGATAATATCTTGGAATTACATCCAGAATTGATCAAAAAATATGATGATGTTCGAAAATACTTTTTGGCTAATCCAGATCCGATTTGTATCCCGTTGTTCTTAAATTCATTTGGCAATGGTAGTGGTTTTGGTGTATATCAACTTATCGAGGATGTATTAGTAAAATATTCACATGAGCAAGTGGTTCCACATTTAATTGAATCTCTTAACAGTAAGTGGTATGGTGTAAGGTATTGGACAGCGCAAATAGCTTCGTTATTTCCAGATAAAAGGTTAATAGATCCGCTTAAAAAGTTACTAAAAGAGAGCGACCCTGATATTCGAAGTGCTGCGATAACGGCATTAGCACAAATCAATGATTATCAAGCTCTTAGGTTAATAAAAAATGCTCAACTTCAAGAGGATGATCCATCAGTTCTTGAAATTATTAATGATGTACTCGGCGATTTAGAACTATAACTTTATTAAAAACCTTGATCGGCTAAATGCCTTTCAAGGTTTTTTAATGATTTTAATAGTTTTACGTTAATAAAATGTTAATCTCATATTTGAATCAAGAGCTCGTGATGGTAAAGAGACGTACGTGATTGGTTGCGGTGACAAAGATACAAAAAGATAGCACATTACATCCGCATTTTATTTGCACACGAGAATAACGGAGCTCGTAATGATAAAAAAGGAAATGATTTGTTGTCGTTAGGTAAATGAACAAAAGAGAAATAATAAACAAATAAGTAGAACAACATGGAAGGTTTTTCTTTGAAATTCAGAACTCATGATGCTGGTACCATCAAGGGGTATCGTTTTAACACCTGGACTTAGCTGATAGGAACGAGAATGGGGCGAGATGACATTTGACAAGGCAGGGGTAGTTATAACGTTGCATAGCTGACAAACGAACGAGAATGACAAAGCTCGTGTGATAAACAAGGGGTAACGTAAAAAGATGTTCGTAGACAGCGTTGGCCAATAAATTTTGGGTTGTATCTTTAGTTGAGAAGGCCGTACTCGCTAATCATTTAAAAGACGTTACAGAATAGGTGATTTATGTAACAATAAAAGAAGATAAGAGTCCGGTAAAATGGAAGCAGCGGATTAGCTATATGTTCTACTAAGGGTACGGGTAAATCTGTACAATCTTATGATATAGTACCGTATAGACCAAGTAACTCACCGTTAGAAAATCACCATGGTGTTATGGATGTTTGGGCCAAACATAATGTTCCAAATTATGTGAGAAGAGGGGCTAATACTCCAACAATAGCGCTAACTAAAGAACAACATGATGCTACAAAAGCAGTATATAGACAATGGTTATATGAAAAAACAGGTAAAAAAGTTGGGGGGAAAGTTGATTGGAAATCAGTTTCACCAAAGGGAATACAAGAACTAACTGAAAAAATGTTCGATGCTTCAAATTTTCCAAAATCCGCAAGAAAGGAATACTATAATGCCTTTAATAATAACTATAGGGAGTGAAGTAAATGGGAAAGATAGCACAATTAATTAGAAAGGTTAGTTCTTTACCTCATTGCCACGTATTAGAACCTGCTGGACTACCAAAGGTTGATGAAACAAAGCATATTTTACCTGATGATTTAAATGAGTTCTATAATCTTTGTGGGGGGTTAGTCTTATTTGAAAATAAGGAATATCCAATTTATGTTGTATCTCCCGATAAATTTGTATTAGCAAATCCAACAATTATAGGAGAATTATGTGAAGAAGATATTTCATCAAATTGGTATATCATATGTAACGATAGTAGTGATGAGTATTTAACTATTGACCTTCATGAAGATAGATTAGGAAAATGTTATGACAGTTTTTTTGACCGACATGGGGTTGTTGGAGAGTCGCAAATTATCGCTACTTCGTTTACAGACTTACTTGAAAGACTTATAAACAACAAGGGGCAATACTGGTATTGGTTAAGGAATGATTTTAACTCATTAGGAGATGCATATGATGACCTCGATTAGTAGTTTTTGCTGTTAATTATTTATAAAAGTAAAACCTTGATTGGCTTTTCGCCTTTCAAGGTTTTTTGATTTTTTTAGTTTTTCGTTAAAAAATCTCATATTTGACTCAATAACTCATGATGGTAGTACCATCAAGGCATTACATTTTACTAATAGGGTTGATGAGAAATCCGAGAATTAGGTGAGATGACATGTTACATAAGAGAGGTAGTTATAACAAAGAATGGCTAACAAACTAACGAGAGCATACATGCTTGTGGCTATAAACAATGGGTAACGTGAAAGAGTGTTTTTATATTGCTTAAATTACGGGTTGTATTTTTAGTTGAGACAGTTGTACTCGCTAAGCGTTTAAAAAATGTTACGGAATAGGTGATTTATGTAATAATAAAAGAAGATAAGAGTCCGGTAAAATGGAAGCAGCGGATTAGTTTTACGATCTACTGAGGGTACGGGGAATCCTGCAAATAGTGCAGCTCAATTTGGTAAATTAAAAACACATTATCAGCAGGCAGAAAAGCATGGTAAGGCAGGAGTAAGAGAACTGTCAGATGGAAGAATAAGACACTACGGTGAGATAACTCCAGCTTCTAAAACTGGTGAAATGGCAGGGCGACGAGTAGTGAGAGAATGGAACCTGTCAACTTGCTTAAAGAGAGCATGGCATGAAACTGTAGACCATAAAGGTTTGATTAGGCAGGTAAGGCCTGATGTTAAATTTACTGGTGGAACAAAGGTTCATTATAGATTTGATAATAGTGGAAATTATATCGGAAAGTGGTGAGAAAATGAGACAACCAATTAAAGAAGAGATAATTAGTAAATTAGAACTTATCTTACAAGGAACAATATCTAGAGAAGAAGTTGCGGATTGGGCATCAGAATATGTAATGCAGGATGAGCCAAACATATCAGATGAAACTGTTTGGGAGCTTTTACAAATTGTTTCTGGAATTGATTTAAAAGATAGTTCTGATGAATATCTACATGTAGAACAAGACATTATAGATTGGATAAACAAGTGTAGCAATTAAAAAGCGTTAAATAACCTTGATTGGCTATAGGCCTTTCAAGGCTTATTACTTTAGAAATTAGCTTTTCGTTGGAAGCACGCATAAGGGACTGTCTAGCAATGATTAGGAATTAAAACTAACGCACTATACCACTTGATTTAAATTTATATACGATAGTGGCAAAATAGAAATATCTCGTAAGTAACATATTGTTTTTTCCTGCAATATTTCTAGCAATAAAAGCGCAAGTCTAATTCAGACGTACGCTTTTATTTTTTATTTTTCAATTGCCTAAGAGCCTTAAAAGTCCCATACACTAAGCAAGTTGCAATTAGTATAAAGATGAATTTTAAGATAAAATGTAACATCGAGTAATCCTGCTGTTTTACTGTTGAATCGAATCCTTTTACCTTCACATATACTTGCTTTTCAATCTCTTCCTTACTTGGTGGATTTTCAAAATCCTTTTTCATTTTTTCTAGAGCTTGATCAATATATGGCTGAAGCTCACTCTCGGATATGTTCTTTTTGCTAAGGTCCGCAAAAATCGGCGCTTTTATTCCAAATATCTCGTCACTTATATAGATATCGTAATAAAGGGATTGATTGCTTTTTACAGATTCTTTGAGATTTTTCCTGGTTATGTTGGTATCTTCGTCTAAATAAATATTTTTGACAAATTTATTATCAACGAGTGGCTCCCTTCCCCTTTTCTGTTGGATTTGTACGTAATATACCTTTATAGTTTTGCTTGTTTCATCAAAGTTGTAACCCAATAACATATGGCGTATAATCAAATCATTTTCCTCATTGG
>DASQMK010000647.1:0-13981 GCA_035645575.1 Metabacillus sp. | reverse complement strand
AGTTCTCGTAAACTACCAAAGGGGAAAGCCATATGAGGTGGTAGTATGTCTTTTTATAAGGCTTCTAACATCATACATAAGGTAAACTTTCAGGTGAAAAGGACAGAGACTTCTATTGTGTAAATGGGAGTTTTCTGTCCTTTTTTGATGCCATTTTTTAATAATGAAGGGAGTAGTCCACATGACAGAATTAAATCGAACACCTTTATACAATGTTTATAAACAATATGGTGCAAAGACAATTGATTTTGGAGGCTGGGATTTACCTGTTCAATTTACTTCAATTAAAGAAGAACATGAGGCTGTGCGATCAAAAGCAGGGTTATTCGACGTATCACATATGGGTGAGGTTGAGGTTCGTGGTAAAGATAGTTTAGCTTTTTTACAAAAAGTTATGACTAACGATGTTTCTCTCCTGAAATCAGGTGCCGCTTTATATACGGCTATGTGCTATGAAGATGGCGGAACAGTGGATGATTTACTAATTTATAAAAAGGCGGAAAATGACTATTTACTAGTTATTAACGCTTCGAATATTAAAAAAGATTTGGAGTGGCTAACATCTAATAGAAGCGGTGATGTCACAATCGAAAATAAATCAGATGAGATTGCACTTCTTGCTCTTCAAGGACCAGTTGCTGAACCTGTTCTTCAAACACTTACAGATACAGACTTATCCGAGATCAAGTTTTTTAAGTTTAAAAATGGAGTGGAACTTGCAGGTGTTGAAGTCCTAATTTCAAGAACTGGTTACACAGGTGAAGACGGCTTTGAGCTTTATTGTGATGCAGATGATGCTATGACATTGTGGGAGAAAATCCTTGGGGCAGGTAAAAGTAAAGGTGTTATTCCATGTGGACTAGGTGCTCGTGATACGTTACGTTTTGAAGCAGCATTACCATTATATGGTCAAGAGTTGTCAAAGGATATTACCCCAATTGAAGCTGGAATTGGTTTTGCGGTTAAAACAAACAAAGAAATTGAGTTTAATGGAAAAGCAGTCTTAAAGGAACAAAAGGAAAATGGAGCTGTTCGGAAGTTAGTGGGGATCGAATTACTTGAAAAAGGTATACCGCGCCATGGCTATGAGGTTTTCTCTGGAGAGGAATTAATAGGTGTAGTGACAACAGGAACTCAATCACCAACCTTAAAGAAAAATATTGGTTTAGCTCTACTAAAATCTGAATTTGCACAACAAGGATCAGAGGTAGAAGTCCAAATCCGTAAAAAACGTTTAAAGGCTGTAGTGGTTGCGACACCTTTTTATAAAAGATCAAAAGGATAATTAGTATTTACCGAATCTGAGAGGAGTTTTTATGCTATGAATCATCGTTACTTACCAATGACAGACCAAGATAAGCAAGAAATGCTTCAAGCAATTGGTGCTCAATCAGTAGATGAGCTATTTCAGGATATACCCGAGAGTGTTCGCTTTAAGGGAGAATACAAGATTAAAAAAGCAAAATCCGAAACTGAGCTCCTAAAGGAATTGTCACAACTTGAAGTAAAAAATAAGGATTTACGAAGTCATGCATCTTTCCTAGGTGCTGGTGTTTATGATCATTATATGCCAATTATCGTAGATCACGTGATATCCCGATCTGAATTCTACACGGCGTATACTCCGTACCAACCTGAGATTTCACAAGGTGAACTTCAAGCGATCTTTGAATTCCAAACGATGATTTGTGAGCTAACGGGTATGGATGTGGCGAACTCATCTATGTATGATGGTGGAACAGCTTTAGCGGAAGCTGCAATGCTAGCAGCCGGGCAAACGAAAAAGAAAAAAGTCCTCGTTTCAAAAGCTGTAAACCCAGAAACACGTGATGTCGTTAAAACATATGCAGCAGGACAATATATCGAAGTCGTGGAAATACCTGTACGAAACGGTGTAACAGATTTAGATGCATTAAAGCAAGAAATGAATGATGATGTAGCAGCGATTTTAGTTCAATATCCAAACTTTTTTGGTTCGATTGAGCCGTTAAAAGAAATTGAGCCGATAGCACATACTGGTAAAAGTATGTTTATTGTTTCATCAAATCCCCTCGCCTTAGGTGCATTAACACCTCCTGGAGCATTTGGTGCTGATATTGTTGCCGGAGATGCACAACCATTTGGAATACCTACAGCGTTTGGTGGACCACATTGCGGTTATTTTGCCGTAACAAATAAATTACTTCGTAAAGTTCCAGGCCGTCTTGTTGGTCAAACAACAGATGAAAACGGAAAACGAGGGTTTGTTCTAACTCTTCAAGCACGTGAACAGCATATTCGACGAGACAAAGCTACTTCTAATATTTGTTCAAACCAAGCATTAAACGCACTTGCTGCTTCTGTAGCTATGACAGCTTTAGGTAAGCAAGGTGTAAAAGAAATGGCGATCCAAAATATTCAAAAAGCGAACTATGCAAAAAGAGAATGTTTAAAAGCTGGCATTGAGGTTCCGTTTGATCAGCCAATCTTTAACGAATTTGTTGTGAAGTTATCGAAGCCTGTTTCTGAAGTAAATAAACAGCTTTTAGAAAAAGGAATCATCGGTGGATTTGATTTAGGAAAAGTTGATCCTGATTTAGAAAATCATATGTTAATTGCAGTGACTGAGCTTCGTACAAAAGAAGAAATTAACACACTTGTAAAGGAATTGGGGGATGGCAATGAGTAATCAAGATCAAGCATTAATTTTTGAACTAAGCAGAGAAGGCCGTGTTGGATATAGTTTACCAGAGCTTGAAGTTGAAGAATTGTCATTAGATGAACTTATCCCCTCTGATTATATTCGTACGGAACAAGCGGAGCTCCCAGAGGTTTCAGAGCTTGATATCATGAGGCACTACACGGCATTATCAAAACGTAACCATGGTGTTGATTCAGGATTCTATCCCCTAGGTTCTTGTACGATGAAGTATAATCCTAAAATCAATGAGAATGTCGCACGTATTCCTGGTCTTGCTCATATTCATCCATTACAAGATGAATCTACTGTACAAGGTGCGATGGAGCTTTTATTTGACTTGCAAGAACATTTAAAAGAAATTACTGGAATGGATGAAGTTACTCTTCAACCTGCAGCAGGTGCACACGGTGAGTGGACTGGTCTTATGATGATTCGTGCCTATCATGAAACCAATAATGATTTAAAAAGAACAAAGGTTATCGTACCTGATTCAGCGCACGGAACAAATCCAGCATCTGCAACAGTAGCTGGTTTTGAAACAATCACAGTTAAATCTGATGAAAATGGTTTAGTTGATTTAGAGGACTTACGCCGTGTAGTTGATGATCAAACAGCTGCTTTAATGTTAACAAATCCAAATACGCTTGGACTTTTTGAAGCACACATTTTAGAGATGGCTCAAATTGTTCATGATGCAGGCGGGAAGCTTTATTATGATGGTGCAAACCTGAATGCTGTTTTAAGTAAAGCTAGACCTGGAGATATGGGATTTGATGTTGTTCACCTTAATCTTCATAAAACATTTACTGGTCCTCATGGTGGCGGTGGTCCTGGTTCAGGTCCTGTTGGTGTAAAAGCTGATTTAATTCCGTATTTACCAAAACCAGTATTGGTTAAAACTGAAAAAGGCTATCATTTTGATTATAATCGACCACAATCAATTGGTCGTGTGAAACCATTCTATGGTAACTTTGGAATCAATGTTCGCGCTTATACGTATATTCGCACAATGGGGCCAGATGGTTTAAAGGCTGTAACAGAATACGCGGTATTAAATGCAAACTATATGATGCGTCGCTTAGCACCATACTATGACCTTCCGTTTGATCAGCATTGTAAGCATGAGTTTGTTTTATCAGGAAAGCGCCAAAAGAAGTTAGGTGTTCGTACGCTTGATATTGCTAAGCGTTTATTAGACTTTGGTTATCATCCGCCAACGATTTATTTTCCGTTAAATGTTGAGGAATGTATTATGATCGAACCTACAGAAACAGAATCAAAAGAAACACTTGACTCCTTTATTGATGCAATGATCCAGATAGCGAAAGAAGCGGAAGAAACACCTGAAATTGTTCAGGAAGCACCACATACAACTGTCGTAAAGCGACTAGATGAGACAACCGCAGCTAGAAAGCCAATTTTAAAATATAAACGCTAATGTAAGACCAAAATGACCTACTTTTAATTATGTAGGTCATTTTTTTTACTATCAGAGAAAATGATGTTGATTCATTTATTTTCCTACAATTAATGCCGAAAAAATAATGATTCTCCAATATTATGACTAGTTTTTAGAACCTTTGTCGAGAGGGAGGAATTAGATACTTAGTTGATCGAACTAATAGTATTAAGAAAATAGACAAAGGTAGGTGTTTAGATTGGCAGCAAAATACGTGACGATTTCAAAAGCAGCTTCATTAATCGGTGAAAAAGCTTTTGTGTTAAAGCAGTGGGAGGTAGATTTTTGTGATCTTATTACAATAGAAAGAGATGAAAAAAATGTACGATTATTTACTGGAGAAAACATTGAGTTTTTTCAAAAAATTAAAGCCTATAAAGATAGAAACTTAGATAACGAGACCATTAAACAACTTCTTCAACAACAATCTGCACCAGATCATGCAGGTCCGAATAGACAAGATGTTGCAGAGTTAAAAGAAACTCTATTAAAAATCACGTCATTAATAGAGTCGAATCAAATTCAGTCATTGTCACAGATGGATAAGCGACTTGATCGGCTTGAAAAAAATGTGGTTTCATCTGTCTCGGAGAAAATTGGAGAAACGGCTAAACTGCAAACTGAGATTGCTCGTATTGAGTTTTCAGATCTCCAAGACATGATCACGAGCTTAGAGGTCACAGCAGAGGCAGAAAGAGAGTCATTTAAAGAAGAAGTTCAACATGAAAGAGAATTAGCACAACGTAAAACAGATGAGCGTGAAGAGCGCTTCTTAGCCTTTGTTAGGGAGCATCAAAATAAACAAGAGAAAATGAAACAGGAAAAATCAGGACTAGGGATTTTAAAACAAATCTTGAGTTTTGCTAGGTAAATAAAAAAGGTCGCTCAAATGAGCGGCCTCTTCCTATGTATGTTCAATTTTTTTCTCAATTTTTATACGCTTTAGCTTATTATCTTCGACACTTAAAATATAAAAATGAAGATGCTGATATTCATAGGTTTCTCCTTCTTCTGGGAAACGTCCTAATTCTTTAAGAAGAAAGCCTGTCAAAATATCTTCTTGTTCAGGTATTTTCGTTTTAAAGACTTCATTTAAACGTCGTAAGGCTAATTTTCCATTACAAATAATATAATCGTCTGTTATTTCTTCGATTAAAATCTCTTCATCCTGATCTGTTTCATCTTTAATTTCTTGACCAATCATAGCTTCGATAATGTCTTCATGGCTTATAATTCCTTTAGTTCCACCATACTCATCGAGAACAATTGCTAAATGTCTTTGTTTCTTCAGCATTAGCTTAAAAACAGTTTCGATTGAATGAAATTCAAAAACAAAAAGAGGATCATCATCTATAAAATCTTCTAGCTTTTTATGAGGCTCTAAAGACCAAGATAATAATGATTTTGAGTGAAGAACACCGACAATTTCATCCATACTTTCCTTATAGACAGGATAACGTGTATGACTGCCTTCTAGAACAACCTCACGGGTTTCTTCAAAAGTAGAGCCAGATGCAATCCCTTGGATTTCGGTTCTAGGGACCTTCAGTGCATCGCGAACATCTAAATCATAAAAATCAATCGCTCCCTTGATGCGTTTCCTTTCATCTGTTTGAAGGATTCCTTCAGAGGTGGCAATGTTAACCATTGTAATAAGTTCTTCTCTTGAAATTGAAGCTGTTTTTTCTCCATCTTTTGAGAGACTATTAATGACAATTCTCGTAAACCTCGATAAAAGAAAGATCAATGGTTTTAAGACGAAAATAATGATACGAATAACAGGGAAGACCGTATAGGCTATTTTATCTGCAAATGTGGCAGCAATAGATTTTGGTAATACTTCAGCAAAAATAATTAAAACAACAGTTAATACCCCAGTAGCAACTCCAACACTAATTCCATACTCAATAGCAATGATCGTAACAAGGGTTGGCAGCATAATGTTTGCGATGTTATTTCCGATTAAGATGCCCGTAATCAGTTCGTCAGGCTTTGAAACAAGATCAAGTAATTTTTGTGATTTCTTATCATTGTTATCAGCCTTTGTTTTTAATTTCATTTTGTTCACGGCAGTTAAAGCTGTTTCACTACCTGATAAGAAAAAAGACATAAAAAGAAAAAACACAATGGCAATAATCAAGATTTGATTCCTCCAACATATGATACATTTTTATTTGGTTTCTTTTTCTTATCTTACCTATTTTTTCCCTAGAAGTCGATAAATGTGTCATCTTATATACAAAAAATGAAAAAAGCAACTAACAATATACATCCAGGTAATGGATGATCGATGTTAGTTGCTTCTTGTAGGTTATATTTCGTTATTTTTTCTTAATTTTACCGGTCCAGCCTTTAAAACCGCCCTTTAAACAATATAAATTATTATACCCTTTACGCTTTAACATTTGTGCAGCACGACCACTTCGTACTGTATTTTGGCAATAAAAGTAAACGGGTTGATCAGATCGAATTTCTTTATAACGTTGGCGTAGCTGAGAAAGCGGAATATTTCTAGCTCCTAGAATATGGCCGCCTTCGAACTCATTGGGCTCACGAACATCAATTAATTGTGCTTTACGATAACCTGAACGAAATTCTTCCTCTGTAAGGTGCTTCATTATTTTACGTTGATAGAAAAAACTAAATGCTGTGTAGGCAATAAGGGCAGCTGCCAAGATGATTAGTAGAATGGTTGATGTTGTCAATATTCTCGACCCCTTTATTTATAGGTTATATCATTGTAAGTTCATAAGAACTCATATACAGACTTCTATTATTATATAAGAGCTTTTTCAAATTGTCATCAGGTTCTATGCATTATTATTTTCTTCCGAATAAACTTCTGCTAGACTTAAGATGTGAAAAATTAGACAAAGAGGGTTACAACATGGTAAAAGAAGTTTGGAGATATATCGATTCTGGTAACTGTTCACCAGCCTTTAATATGGCTTTGGACGAGGCGCTTTTAGAATGGCATAGTGAAGGTAGGATTCCTCCTACCATTAGATTTTATGGATGGAACCCTGCAACACTTTCGATAGGCTACTTTCAAAAGGCTGAAAAAGAAATTGACTTAGATGCAGTTAAAAAATATGGCTTAGGATTCGTTAGGAGACCTACAGGTGGACGGGGTGTTCTTCATGACCAAGAACTTACATATAGTGTGATTGTATCTGAAGAACATCCTGAGATGCCAAAAACAGTGACAGAGGCATACCGTGTTATTTCGGAAGGGATATTAGAAGGTTTTAAAAATCTTGGACTTGATGCATATTTTGCTATACCGCGTACAGATGAGGAAAAAGCAGGTCTTAAGTCACCGCGATCAGCTGTTTGCTTCGATGCTCCTTCTTGGTATGAGCTTGTTGTAGAAGGACGTAAGGTAGCAGGAAGTGCGCAAACTCGACAAAAAGGAGTTATTTTACAACACGGATCGATCTTACTAGATCTAGACGAGGATATGCTTTTTGATCTATTTAAGTATCCAAATGATCGAGTAAAGGAAAGAATGCAAAGAGCATTTAAAAACAAGGCTGTTGCAACGAATAGTCTTCGAAAAGAGCCAGTAACAATAGAAGAGGCAATAAAAGCTTTTAAAGAAGGCTTTGAAAAAGGTCTACAAATAGATCTTGAGCCTTACGAGTTAACAAGTGAGGAACTAGAATATGTAAATCAACTCGCAAAAGATAAATATGAAAGTGATGAATGGAATTTTAAAAGATAATGATGGAGGACGTGATCTTTCTTAGGATTACGTCTATTTCATTGTGGTAGAGGTTGGACCTGTAGAAATTTGACGAAAGAAATTTTTTATCATTTTATTTGGAAAACGTTGATTTTAAAGGTTTTTATGGCAAATAAATAGATGCAAGTGACAAAATTCTTCAAAAATCCCCTTGTATAAGTCAAAACCATCTCAAATCTCTTTAAAGCTTCCTTTTTTAATAAGTTATCCATTTGACAAAAGGAGAAATAGTTGACCTTAAAACTATATATAGTGTTATTTATTAAAAAGTAAACACTATATATTGAATTGTAGGGTTGTATATGATAAATTTAATCAGGAGATTTACAAGAAAGATAGATAGAGGAGTTGTTACAATGACAGTTGTTACTGAGCAAAAGATGAGCGTAGATGTGGAGAAGCTTAATAAAGATATCGCTGCATTTCCACAGGTTCATCCTATTACTGATGATATGAAATTAACACATAAGGGTGTTTCGAGACTTGTTATGCTTGATCGTTACACATTTAAAGATACGGAAAAAATTACGTTATCCGAAGGAGACTTTGTTGTTTTAACAATCAAGGAGGACCCTAAATTCCCTGCAAGGGGGCTTGGGTTTATCAAAAGTATTGATTGGGAAGCAAAAACGGCAAGCGTACTAGTTGATGAAGATTACAGACACTCATTAGACAAACCTGAGGAAGTGGAGACAGGGATCGTAAAACGCTCGTTAGATGTCATTGAAAAACCACTTGAAATCTTTTACGAACAAATTGCGAAACGTAATGCAACAGGACTAGCATCGGTAGAAAAAACAGAAGAAAAACGCCAAGAATGGTTCGAGAAGTTTTACCAAGAGCTTGTTAATTTAAACTTTATTCCAGCAGGACGTGTTTTATATGGTGCAGGTGCTGGAACAGAGGTAACATATTTTAACTGCTATGTTATGCCTTTTGTGAAGGATTCACGTGAGGGGATCTCTGAACATCGCAAACAAGTAATGGAGATCATGAGCCGCGGTGGTGGAGTAGGAACAAACGGTTCGACACTAAGACCGCGCAACACATTGGCAAAAGGTGTAAACGGTAAATCATCTGGATCTGTATCATGGTTGGATGATATCGCGAAATTGACTCATTTGGTTGAGCAAGGAGGAAGCCGCAGGGGAGCGCAAATGATCATGTTGGCTGACTGGCATCCAGATATCATTGAGTTCATTATCTCAAAAATGCAAAACCCTAGAATTCTACGCTTCCTTATTGAAAATACAAATGATGAAGCGATTAAAAAATACGCTCAAGATAAATTAAAATTCACACCACTCACGCAGCAAGAAATTGATATGTATCAAGGAATTGTTAATTACAAACAAATCCCTGGAACAGGCGGATTTAGTGAGAAAATTATCAAAGATGCTGAGTCAAAGTTGCGTACAGGCGGTACTTATAGTGTTCATAATTCTGAGTTTTTAACAGGAGCAAATATATCTGTTACCTTAACAAAAGATTTTATGGATGCAGTAGAAAACGATGCTGAATATGAACTTCGTTTCCCTGATGTTGAAAGCTATAATGAAAAAGAAATGAATGAATACAATGAAAATTGGCACAAAGTTGGGGATGTACGTGAGTGGCATAAACAAGGCTACAAAGTACGTACGTACCGTAAAATCAAAGCAAAAGAGCTTTGGAACTTAATCAATATCTGTGCGACATATTCAGCAGAGCCAGGAATTTTCTTTATTGACAATGCAAACGACATGACAAATGCAAAGGCATATGGCCAGCAAGTAGTTGCGACAAATCCTTGTGGTGAACAACCACTTGCACCATATTCTGTCTGTAATTTAGCAGCGGTGAACCTTGCGGAAATGGCGAATAAAGAAACAAAAACGGTTGACTTTGATAAGCTTCGTAAAACGGTTGAAGTTGGTGTAAGAATGCAGGATAACGTCATTGATGCAACACCTTACTTCTTGCCTGAAAACAAACACCAAGCACTTGGTGAGCGCCGTGTTGGACTAGGTGTAATGGGCTTACATGATCTTCTTATTTACTGTGAAACGGAATATGGTTCTGAAGAAGGTAATGTATTAGTTGATAAAGTGTTTGAAACGATTGCAACAACAGCTTATCGTGCATCAATTGAATTAGCGAAGGAAAAGGGAAGCTTCCCATTCTTGGTTGGAGAAGAAGAGACAGAAACAAATCGTCTTCGTGAAGCCTTCACACAAACAGGATTTATGCAAAAAATGCCTGCAGATATTTTAGAAGGTGTAAAAGAATTCGGTATTCGTAACTCACATCTATTAACTGTTGCACCAACTGGATCCACTGGAACAATGGTTGGTGTTGCAACAGGACTTGAACCATACTTCTCATTCTCTTACTTCCGTAGTGGACGACTTGGAAAATTCATTGAGGTTAAGGCAGATATCGTTCAAGAATATTTAGATCAACATCCGGAAGCAGATGCAAACAATTTACCATCATGGTTTGTATCAGCTATGGAATTAGCACCTGAAGCACATGCAGATGTACAGTGTGTTATCCAACGTTGGATTGACAGCTCAATTAGTAAGACTGTTAATGCTCCTAAAGGCTATACTGTTGAACAGGTAGAAAAAGTGTATGAGCGCCTATACAAAGGCGGAGCAAAAGGTGGCACAGTCTATGTAGACGGCAGCCGTGATACACAAGTATTGACACTTAAAGCAGAAGAAAACACATTTGATGAGAATGAAGAAGTTGAAACGAAAGAAAAAGGGAAAGTAGTTCTTGTTGATACAATCAACGATCTACGCTCAACAGATGTAACGATTGGTAATGAGGTCGGTAATACTTGCCCAGTTTGTCGTGAAGGTACAGTTGAAGATTTAGGTGGCTGTAATACATGTACGAGCTGTGGTGCACAATTGAAGTGTGGGCTCTAATATGCATGAAAGGATCTGACAATGTCAGATCCTTTTTAGTACATTAAAATTCTCAGTGTGGAAAATTATTCGACGTAGTGGCCAATTTATAATATGAAGTATAAGGATAACTAGGCATCACGTTTCACCATATTAGGCTCGCCAATCTGCGAGTTTCTTTATGGTAAAACTAAAACAGTACGAATTAGCACTTAGACTTCATAACAGACCTGTTATTCCCTTTTCTTACCTATAATACCTTGTCACGGTTAACAAACTCATGTAAAATTGTAATGATTTCGTTAAAAAGATCGGCAATTATGGAGGGAACAACATGCCAACACCAAGTATGGAAGATTATATAGAACAGATTTATTTACTTATTGAAGATAAAGGGTACGCTCGTGTTTCCGATATAGCCGAAGCATTGGCCGTACATCCCTCCTCTGTTACAAAGATGGTTCAAAAATTAGATAAAGATGAATACCTCATATATGAAAAGTATCGAGGTCTTGTTCTAACAAATAAAGGGAAGAAAACAGGTAAACGTTTAGTTTATCGCCATGAACTATTGGAGCAATTTCTTCAAATTATCGGCGTTGATCAAGACAAGATTTATGATGATGTAGAAGGGATTGAACATCATTTAAGCTGGAATGCAATTGATCGAATTGGAGACTTAGTTCAGTACTTTGAAGAAAATGAAGAAAGAGTAAATACACTTCGTAAAATACAAAAAAATAATGAAGACTCATAAAAAGCGATGGGAAGTGGATGCCACTACGACCCATCGCTTTTTTATATATAGCGGAGTTAGCAAGATGGAGTGTAAACGAATCCTGTATAGATCAATATCAAGTGTAGAACCTAAGATCTTTTTGTATTTAATAAAATATTATATTAAATATTATTTTAATAAAAAGAATGATGAAAAATATACAAGTCTCTCATTCATAACTAAAATGATAGAGTTTAACCCTTTAATAAGCATCAACTTTAATGCGTTAAACAAAGAAGTGAAATCATTGTCGAACGAAACTTAAGTGTAAACGACTGATTATGACAATGAGTATAAAAGTAATATGCAATAATATTCAGTACTTTCATTATATTTTAATAATTTAACATTTTGACAAAATAATGGTGGTGAGAAATTGAGTAAACAACCAATACTCCAAATAAGAAATTTAAGTGTATCTTTTAGATCTGGAAAAAAGGTAGTGGCCGCAGTAAAAGATATTAGTTTTGATTTAAACAAGGGAGAGATCTTAGGGATTGTGGGTGAGTCTGGGAGTGGAAAGAGTGTAACATCCTTAGCGACAATGGGGTTAATTCCTAGTCCTCCAGGTTTGGTCGAAAACGGTGAAATATTGTTTGAAGGAAAAGATTTGATCAAACTTAGTGAGAAAAATATGAGAAGGATTAGAGGGAATCAGATATCAATGATTTTCCAAGAACCAATGACCTCATTAAATCCTCTGTTTTCAATAGGAAATCAATTAGTAGAAGCACTACGGTTACATACTGATTTAACAAAAAAAGGCGCAAGGACGCGAGCGATTGAATTGTTGAAATTAGTAGGGATTCCTAGAGTAGAAGAAATAATAAATGAGTATCCACACCAACTGTCTGGAGGAATGCGACAAAGAGTTATGATCGCTATGGCGATGGCATGTAATCCTCGTGTCTTAATAGCAGACGAGCCCACGACAGCTCTTGATGTTACGATTCAAGCCCAAATTTTAACACTTATGAAAGAATTAAATACTAAGATGGATACCTCTATTATTTTCATCACACATGATTTAGGGGTAGTAGCAGAAATTTGTGATAGGGTACTTGTTATGTATTCAGGGCAAATTGTTGAACAAGGTGATGTTAGGACGATTTTAAAAGATCCAAAACATCCTTATACAAGGGGATTAATAAAATCCATCCCAAATATTAGAGGGAAAATAGAGCGCTTATATAGCATACCTGGCCATGTTCAAAGTCATGGTAGTTTACATCAAGGATGCCGTTTTGCTCCAAGGTGTGAGGATGTGCATAGTAAATGCCTAGAAGGAGCTCCAAGCTTATATAAAATGATGAAGGAAGGACATGATGTGCGGTGCTTCTTACATAAAAATAGTGGGAAGGTGAATACCAATGACCGAATTTCTTCTTCAAGTTGAGGGACTAAAAAAGTATTTCCCAATAAATAATGGAGTTCTTGGGAGACAAACGGGGGAAGTTAGAGCAGTTGATAATGTATCCTTCAATGTTAAGAAAGGAGAGACTTTAGGCATTGTAGGAGAAAGTGGATGTGGAAAATCAACAACAGGTCGTCTTCTTATGAGATTAATAGAGTCCAGTGATGGGAAAATCGTATTTGAGGATAAAGAGATAACGAGAATGACGAAGGCAGAATTAAGGAAAATACGAAGAGATATCCAAATGGTTTTTCAAGACCCTTATGCATCATTAAATCCAAGACACTCGATTGAAAAAATTTTGGAAGAGCCTTTGATTGTCCATCGAATAGGGACAAAAGAGGAAAGAAAGAAAAGGGTAAATGAGATGTTAGAAATTGTCGGCTTAAGCAGCTACCATGCTAGAAGGTATCCACACCAGTTTAGTGGTGGACAACGACAAAGAATTGGGATAGCACGAGCTCTTATGACAAAGCCGAAATTAATTATTGCGGATGAACCTGTTTCAGCTTTAGATGTATCGATTCAGGCCCAAGTATTAAACCTTATGAAGGATATTCAGGAGGAATTTCAGCTAACATATATTTTTATTGCTCATGACCTTGGTGTTGTTCGGCACATAAGTGACAGAGTAGGAGTGATGTATTTAGGTAGATTGATTGAATTGGCAGATAGCGAGGAACTTTATAAAAAGGCTATGCATCCATATACAAAAGCACTGTTGTCTGCAGTGCCGATCGCTGACCCTGATGTTATTCGTCATAACCTTCCGCTAACAGGAGAAATGCCAAGTCCTTCAAACCCACCTTCAGGATGTGCTTTTCATACACGGTGTTCAGATTGTATGGACATTTGTAAATCAATTAGACCTAATGATAAAAACATTGATGGTCATTTTGTTGCTTGTCATTTATACAATCGCTGACAAGTAGCATTTATGATAAATAAATAATGGGGGTATTAAATGGAGATGAAAAGGAAAATGAAGTGGTTACTAGTTTCATTGTTAAT
>DASQMK010000646.1:0-12783 GCA_035645575.1 Metabacillus sp. | reverse complement strand
ACAAATAACTTTTTTATTACCTACTTTTTGCTTAAGCTTATCTGTTTCCATTTCAATGAAGTTCTCCATTGACCAGTTACCTTCACAACCACAAACGTTAAAGACAAAATTCTTTAGTAGTTCATTCCCGAATTCAGAATGACGAACTTCCGGGTGGAATTGAACACCATAGAATTTACGATCTTCATTACTCATTGCTGCAAATGGACATGAAGTGCTAGTAGCATCTACATGAAAACCCTCTGGAATTTCTTGTACTAAATCACCATGGCTCATCCAAACAACCTGTTGCTCAGGCAGGTCTGCAAAAAGAGCTGGTTTACCGTGAACATCAATTGTTGCTTTCCCGTATTCACGGTGATCAGCAGGAACCACTTTCCCACCCAGTTTGTGTGTCATAAGCTGCATTCCGTAACAAATACCAAGAACAGGAATACCTAAGTCAAAAATTGCTTCATCACAATCAAACGCATTTTCTCCATACACGCTATTAGGACCACCAGAAAGAATGACTCCCTTTGGATTCATTTGTTTAATTTCTTCAGCTGTAAGTGTATGTGGGTGTAACTCGCTGTACACTCCCAATTCACGGATACGTCTTGTGATTAACTGATTGTACTGACTTCCGAAGTCTAAAACCACTACCATTTCATGAATGTTTGCCACCATCGTCACCTCATCGTATATTTCATGCATTTATTAGTATGCTAAAAAGACCGTATTATCCATACAAAAGGATCATAACCCAGGAAATACCACCTGTCATTTCGTCTAAATAGCAAAAAAACTAGAATCCACCTTCATCATGAACAAGATGTCCATTTATACCAACACCAAAAAAGGGTGATAATTGAAGAAGGCAGAATTCTAGTTACTTTTCGAACTTATTCTGCCTTCATAGTCGGGAGATTTAAGGTTACCCGGTAGAGACTCTCGATCCATATTATCGAGGATATATGAAGATCCTATTAATTTTTCTATTCTATCAATCTCTCGTATGATTGGTCAAGATGATGTCCTTTTAATTAAATTTTCCCACAATTCAACAGATTTCCGCCATTCTTCTTTTGCATTGTCCTGTCTGTACAACGCTTTTTCATAGTTTTGGGTTAATGCGGTCATATGAACCATTTGAAAATAGTCATCAATGTAATGGGCAAATTCTCTTAAGGTTTGACCTTCTTGTCTTTTAATCCCGCGTCGTTCAAACTGTTTAAGCAAGGATTCATATGCTTGAAAAAACACATCATCATCTGTTCTATTCCTATACTTTAGGATCATTAATCTTGGCATCCACTTCATTCTTGTTCGATATACGACCAAAATGACTAAAGCAAGTACAATTATCATTCCGTACAAGCCCTTGCTGCCTAAACGAAAATCCACCATGTTTAAAACGGGGTTATTCGTTGATGTTGAAGCGTCCTCTACTTCCGAATTCTCTGGTTTATCTGGAGTTTCTTCAGTCTCCTCTTCTTCCACAACTTCCTTTGCTTCTTCTGTTTCTTCAGTCTCGGTCACATCTCTATAATCATTCGTTAACATATAAGGATTTACAAAGCCCTTTGTTGGTTCAAACGGTACCCAACCAACACCATCAAAGTAAATCTCCACCCAAGAGTGAGCATGATTATTTGTTACAACATATTCTCTCTGATTATTCTCTACCGTGCTTACGAATTCACCTTCTGTATAGCCTTTAACCCATCTGGCAGGGATATCGATGGATCTCAGTAAAACAATCATCGATGAAGAGAAATTATCACAATAACCTTTAAATGTCTCAAATAGAAACTGATCAACGTAATCCTGTTCCCCTTCAGGAACAGGAACATCTTCTTTATCATAGGTATATTCGGGACTACCTAAATAGTCTTCAATTGCCTTCGCTTTATCATATTGATTATCTTTAGATTCCGTAATAGATAACGCAAGCTCTCGAACACGCTCTGGTAATGATTCAGGCAATTGTGTATACCTTTCAATAAATCCTTCTGGGACACTCTCAAATGTTTGTCCCTTTTTCATCTCATTTAGTGGATATAACGGGAGATCGTATGTCACCTCATAGGATAGAAAATCTTCCCTTGATCCTTCATTTTCCTGAAACGGATAAATCATTTCGGTATTCCTATTAAGATATAAAGGTAATTCTGCTTCAGTTTGAACAGATGTTAAGCCGAGAGGATAAATAACATGTAGATATCGATAATCTTGATTAATGGTGATCGTAGATTCAAGACTTCTGGTTTCCACCCTTTCATCAAACCAGCTTAACTCATCCTGTATTGTGGAAATTTCTTCTCTTGCCGCTTCTGGATCAGAAGCTAGCCAACCCTTACCTGTATAAACATCCTTTGTTTCCACTCTCCAGTAATGCCTGTCAGTTGATATATGTTTAAAAACCTCGGTGTCATCACTGACAAACGATCCTCCCAATGATTCATCATTTGGACTATATCCAATTTTTTTTGTATCTCCTCCCCCTTCACCTTGTTGGCCAACCGCTGTTATATAAGGAACTGGATCAGGCCACTGTGGTGAGGCTTTTGGTGCTAATATGGCGAGAATCATTGAAGAAACAATAAAGGCAATAAGAGGCATAATCCATCGTAAAGAAGCAATTCGTTTCATTTTAAGGTTTTCAAGCTTCTTTAATCGATCAAAATAAAGCAATCCAAGCATAAAAAAGCCAATTAGTACGACTCTAACAATTGCGTAGGTAGCATCATAGGGCGTGAAAGTATCTAATACCGTAATATAAACTAGAGTTAACACAAAGAAAAAAAGAATTTTCTTCTGATATAAAATCCAGTAATGTATTAAATACACTAAGAGCCATAATAAGATAAAGAATAGTAATGAACGAAAATTAGATGTCATTCCCATCCAATCTGCACTCGGAATGAGAGAGAAATTAAATCCAATATCCCGAATTAAATCCCTTATCCATAAGAAATTAAAAAATACCCCTTCAAAATACAATCCATGCAGCATAAACATGATGATGAATAATTTCACAGGAAAGGTAAAATACCATTTCGTATGAAAAAACGTCATCAGGAAGCTGACACCAATAAAAATTACGAATATAAATGTATTCCCCGTATCTGTAAATTCACCTAGTGGTCTAAGCCACTCCCATAACAATACAAATGCGAAGACATAATATAATAAAGCCGCTGATTTTTCTTCAAAACTATCGGATGCCCTCATGAATTGCTCACCTCTTTATAGTTTTGATTTTTTACAATATGCAGTTGAATTTGCCGTTGAGCTAACCTTTCAACTAACACACTTTCCTCTTTTGAAAGATTTTCTTGTTTACCTTTCACAAGGTATAAAATAAACATTCTTTGCTGCCCAGATAAAAATTCCAATTTTCTAGTCAAATCGAGGGTAAGGTTTGAGGTTACAATAATGCTAGTAGCTTGCTTTAGCTCTGTATTTAATCTATTTTCCTCTAATATAGAGGCGAAAGATGTATGACTATCACAATCAACTTTCGCTAAATGGTAGAACAAATCCCTTATATGCTGTTCATCGGAATGTAACGGAAATACTCGTGATTGTTTTCCAACTGACACGAATCCTACTCGAGCACCGCTTTTGGCAATCACTTGGACCAAAGAAGCAGCATAGGAAACAGTTGTTTCAAATAATGATGAGTTTGTTCGATCTAAGAAAATTACAACATCATGGCTTTGCATTTGTTCGAACTCTTTTGTCATAATTGAATTCCTTCTAGCTGTTGCCTTCCAATCAATCCACGCAAACTTATCACCTGGCTGGTATTCTCTAACTCCTACTGCCATTGTTGAATCCTGCCAATATTTAGTTAAGGTCGATGATGCCCCTTGTTCATATTGCTTTTGGTTTGAACGATAGACAAGATCGACAGTCGAGGGAAATACTAAGAAATAATTCTTCACCTCTATTGTGACTTCTTTTTCAATTAACCCAAAAAGATCGCCTGTTCTTAATCGAATCGTTCTGAAATGATGCTCACCACGAGGCATTTCAAGGAGCTCATAACGAAATGACACCGTTTTTTTAAACCAAGGGAAAAAGAGTTTTTTAGGCTCTTCTGATCTTTTCACTCCCTTTAGCTTATCAGTTAACTCATCTTCAACAAGTAAATAAAATAAAGGGAAAGGAAAAGATCTCTTAACTGTGATTGTACCGATCATTCGCTGTCCGACCGAAAATTGATCTTGATTTATTCGTCTAGTAACACGGAAAGAACGGATAGGGTAAATCATTAATAAAAGGGAGTAAATAGCAAAGGGAAGAAAGCTATAAAATAAGAACCAGCTTACAAATCCACCTTGGAACATCGCATAACTAAAAGCAGCCAATGTAAGAAATAAGAGGGAAACGACTTTCCAGCCAACCTTTAAACTCTTCAAAAATTTATTCATTTACGACTCAATGCCCTTTGAACTGGTATGGAAGTTTTCGTAATTATTTCCTTCACAATGTCATCAGCTGTTTTCCCCTCAAACTTTGCTTCAGATCTCAAAATAATTCGATGAGCTAATGTGAATGGAGCTAAATACTGAATATCATCAGGGATGATATAATCCCGGCCAATTATAAACGCATATGCTTGAGCAGCCTTCATTAAAGCAATCGATGCACGTGGACTTGCACCTAAATAAACAGATGGATGTAATCTAGATTTCGAGGTAAGATCGATAATATAATTCTTTATCGTCTCATCAACATAAACAAACTGCATTTCATTTTGCAGTTCTACTAGCTCTTCTTTTGTAATCACACTATCAATTTTATGAATAGGTCTTGCTCTTTCAGCTAATGTTAAAACTTCTAATTCTTCTGCCTTAGTTGGGTATCCCATTCTAAGCTTAAATAAAAAACGGTCTAACTGTGCCTCTGGCAAAGGATATGTCCCCTCATAATCTACAGGATTTTGAGTTGCCATAACGAAGAATGGTTTAGTAAGCACTCTCGTTACACCATCTACCGTAATACTACCTTCCTCCATCCCTTCAAGTAGTGCTGATTGAGTTTTAGGTGAAGTACGGTTAATTTCATCTGCTAATATGATATTTCCAAAAATAGGACCTTCTCGAAATTCAAACTTCAATTCCTTAGGGTTATAAATTGATACCCCAGTTACATCCGAAGGAAGTAAATCTGGTGTGAACTGTATTCTTTTAAATTCGGCGCCCACTGATTTTGCAAGAGCACGTACCATCATTGTTTTCCCGACACCAGGCACATCTTCTAGTAAAACATGCCCATTCGCAAGAATCGCCACAAGACTCAGCATACTAACATCTCTTTTTCCAACCATAACTTTTTCAATATTTTTAATAACTCGACCGAGTTTTGGATGCATTTCTTCAATTTGAGACATAATTTTCCTCCTACGGTGAAATTCTATCTATCTTCTATTATAGTATTCTTTAGAAACTTAACAAAATCCTTTTGCTTATTTAACAATATGTTCTAATTAAATGGACATATTCTTTGCCTTAATTTTTATTATATGAATATCCATGCTCTGAAAAAACAATACAAAAAAATGTCCTTAACTTCGTGTCTGAAAGGAATTAGAAGCTCTTTGAAGAATTCCTAAGGGTAAGCTTATAACTTATAAAGGAGAGGGTGCAATGGGATTTTTAGATGGTCTTTTAGGTAATGCTTCAACCGCCACTAAAGAAGAAGTAACAAAGGAACTGGAACCTATTTTAGCTGCAGGAGAGGAAATTGATGTTGCTTTTAAACTTGTTAGAGATCTAATTGTGTTTACGAATAAGCGTTTATTACTAGTAGACAAACAGGGCCTAACAGGTAAAAAAGTGGAATATCACTCTATTCCTTTTAAAAGTATTTCTCATTTCAGTGTTGAAACAGCTGGACACTTCGACTTGGATGCAGAGTTGAAAATATGGATTTCAGGTGCTCAAGCTCCTGCTATCTCAAAGCAATTTAAAAAGGATAATAGTATTTACGATATTCAAAAAGTACTAGCAACTGTATGTAGTTAGTTGAGTAATCAATACGATCGTTCTGGGCGTACAAACAGAAACGCTTCTCCATGTAATAAGATACATGAGAAGCGTTTTTAACTTGATATAACATTTTCTCATCACATATTGATATTTATATTTCTTTTCTTATTTCGTTTTTGGAAAAATTTCACGATTGCTGGATAGCATAATGAAATAATCGTTAAGAACAATAATGTGATAGATATCGGTGATGAGAAGAAAATATCCATACTTCCATTTGAAGATAGGATTGCTTTTCGGAAATTCTGTTCCATATCCGCACCAACAATTAACGCTAACACAAGTGGAGCGATTGGAAAATCTAACACCTTAAGCATAAGCCCGAATAATCCAAAGATTAATAGTAAGAAAAAGTCAATTGCACTGTAGCTCAATGTATACGTTCCAATGAATGCTAGTAATACAATAATCGGATATAAGACCTTAGCTGGTGTATCGAGTATTTTAACAAGTAGCCCCACTAATAAAATATTGATGATCACCAAGGCGATGTTTCCAATAAACATACTATTAATCAATGACCATATAGTAGTTGGGTCATTTTCAAAAAGAAGCGGCCCTGGTTTAATGCCAAGCATGATAAGTGCACCCAGCATGACAGCTGTTGTACCAGATCCAGGAATACCCATTGTTAATAATGGAATCATAGCACCAACAGATGCAGCATTATTAGCTGATTCAGGAGCTGCAAGACCTTCAACAGCACCTTCACCAAATTCTTCCGGTTTTTTTGATATTTGCTTTTCAGTAGAATAGCTAATCATTGATGCAATCGAACCACCTGCTCCAGGCAGCACACCAATAATAAACCCTAATGGCCCTGCTCTAAGAATCGGCCACTTAGATCTCTTCCATTGCTCTTTAGTAAACCAAATTTTCCCGACATCTTTCTTTTCTTTTTTCAATTTATCAATCGAGAGGAAATTGTAGAGAACTTCCCCAATCGCATAAACTCCAATGATGACAATTAGAAAATCAATACCCTCACTGAGGTGGGGGATACCTAGTGTAAAACGATAGACACCCGTTTGTGTATCGATTCCAATTGTACTTAATAATAAGCCCAGTGACATCGCTAGGAACCCTTTTACCATTTTTCCAATTGATAGAGAAACAATAGCAGAAAGCGTAAGAAGCATTAATAGAAAATATTCCGCCGGCCCAAACTTTAAAGCAAAGTTTGCAAGTGGCTCCGCTAAAAAAATGAAGCCGATTACAGCCATAACTCCTCCGATAAATGAAGCTACTGCTGATATGGCCATCGCCTGTCCTGCTTGACCTTTTTTCGCCATAGGATACCCATCAAATGTGGCAGCAATTGCAGACCCATCACCTGGAGTATTTAATAGGATTGAACTTCTTGAACCCCCATACATTGCTCCATAGTAGATAGCAGCCATTAAAATAATGGCACTTACCGGTTCCATTCCAAATGTAATTGGTATTAGCACAGCTACAGCTGTTGCAGGACCCAAGCCTGGCAGCATCCCGACGATTGTACCTAAGAAACCACCTATAATTACCCACATAATATTTATTGGCTCTAATGAGGTCATTAACCCCTCTAGAAAACTGTTCACATCCATTAAATCACCCCCTAAGGTAAACTTACACCTAGTAATACACTAAATGCATACCAGGACAAAAATGAAAAACATATTGTTACAATTATGTTGGCTTTCCATTTTTGCTTTCCATTAACGACAAATAACAGAGCACCTAGAAAAAGGACTGTCGAAAATAAAAAACCAATTTGTTCAAAAATTAATGAATACCCTGCTCCTAATAATACGGTTAGTCCAATAAGTTTTGGCGTTCGGCCCGAAAGCATTTGTTTTATTTTCTTGTTTTCTTTATTTAATGTTTTAAGCTCCTGAAATAAGTACAAAACACTAAAAATTAAAAGTAATATACTCAAACCGATTGGAAAATATAAAGGTCCGTTTGGATTTCCTAGATTCGCTTTTGGCAAATTGAAAGACCCAATTAAAAAGGAGCAGCTAAGCAAAATTAAGAAGATCGGCATAGCTAGTTTTAACATTTTCATCAAGATTTGCCCCCTTCACTTATTAAATGTAACTCTTAAGAAAAGCGCAAGCGCCTTGATCAGTCCCGACAAGCATAAGACGATTTGGAATAGAAGGTGTTCTTTGCCTTCAATTCCAAATTAGCTAGACCCTGGAGGCAGTTACTTACTCGACGTCCTGTCGCTGTAACTGCACTTGCACGTCCTATGCTTCGGTGCTAGGCGCTGAAGCTAGACACTAAAACTAATACAAATTTTTTATTTACTTACCTCTTAATGAGAAGGCACTTTCATAGTTAATTCAACATCTATCTATTATTTAACAAGACCAGACTCATTTACTAACTCCGTATATGATTCTTCTTGTTCAGCTATAAAGCTTTTGGTATCGGCACTATTTTTATAGAAATCATCCCAATCATTATTCTCAAGGACTTTTTGCCATTCTTCTGTTTTAACCAATTCACTAATTTTTTCATCCCAATAGGCTATTTCTTCTTCTGTCATATTTGGCGGTCCCATAATTCCTCTCCAATGAGGGAAAACCATATCTACACCTTGCTCTTTCCAAGTTGCTACATCATCAAGTTCTTCTACTCTTTCTTCAGAAGAAACTGCCAAAATCTTTAGCTTACCCGCTAAGTGTTGATCCTTAACTTCTGATAGTGCAGTTGTAATAACATCAACGTGGTTACCTAACAAAGCAGTTACAACATCTCCGCCACCTTCATAGACTAAAAAGTCAAGTTCGGAAGGATCCCCTCCGTATTCACTGAAGGCTTGAACAAAGGATAGGTGATCATTATTTCCAAGTGCGGGTCCTACCCCAATTTTAAGTGACTTGGGATCTTCTTTTAGTTTTTCCATCACTTCTGTAGCGGATGTAAATTCCGAATCTGCTGGTACCGCAATCGTGATCCATTCTGTTGCAAGTGTAGCGAGTGGTGTAAATTGTTCATGTGTTAACTCACTTTGCCCTAATAAATTATTTGTCAGTAGCAAACTAGAGTTTACGGCTAAATAATGAGCATCTTTAGACTCTAAGTATTTCCAACCAACCTCGCCGCCACCGCCCGGCTTATTTATGACATTAATATTGTTATCTACTAATTTATTATCCTTTAAACCTTGTTGAATCGACCTAGCAGTTAAGTCCCATCCGCCACCTGGTGAAGCTGGAGCTACGATCTCAATATTCTTGCTTGGAAATTCCCTATTTCCTGAAGCAGAATTTGAACATGCTGTTAAAATAGCAGTTAATAATAAAAGAATTCCTAATTTTTTCATCATCTCTCAACACCCCTCTTAAACTATTTAAATATTATCCACTAAAGCAAAATTTTAGTTGTAGTGATTTATCTATTCATATCCTATCTTCTATACGTTATGATGTAAACGTTTTCAAAATATTGAGTTTTAAAGAAATTAAAGTTAGTTTTGTTCATTTTGTTCACAAAAGCGCAAGCGCCTTGTTTAGCTCCGACAAGCATAAGATGCAAATGAATAGAAGACGTTCTTTCCTCTTCAATTCATTTGTGGCCGACCATAGAGGCAGTTACTTACGCGACATCCTGTATTTCGGAGCTGGATATCAAAGCGCTTATCCATAGTTCATGCACTTTATAATTTCACGCAATAACAAAATCTACTATTTTGGATAGTAGCGTCGCTCAGGCCTGCCTACAATGCCATATACGTGTTCAGATGTTGCTTCATTCGTCCCAACTAAATATTCTAAATATCTTCTAGCTGTAGTTCTGGAAGCCCCCATTTTTTTCCCAACCTTTTCAGATGTGATACCATCAGTTTCGGATGCTATGATTTCTCTAACCTTTTTTAGTGTTACGAAATCAATCCCTGATGGAAGTAAAGGTTTTTCCATTTCTTTATCTGATCTTCCAAACAACGTGTCCAGAAGATCTTGATTCACTTCCGTAACAGAGCTAAATAGATTCCTCTTCTTTTTATATTGCTCCATTGTGTCCTTAAATCGTTCAATTGTAATTGGCTTTACTAAATAATGTTCCACACCATAATTCAACGCTTTATTTATAAAAGCCTTATCTGTAGCTGCAGTAATCATGATGATATCTACTTCAGGATATTTTTCTCTAATGATTCCCAGTAGATCTGTCCCTAACTGGTCAGGCATATATACGTCTAATAGGATTAAATCCACTTTTAGCTTTTCCATTAATTCAAGTGTTTCCTTCGCATTACTTGCTTTTCCAACTACATTCATTTGCTCCACTTCAGCTAAGTATGCCTCATGGATTTGTGCCACACGGAAGTCATCTTCAGCAATAATAACATTTATCACGTTTTTCTCCCCCTTTTTCTGTCTAAATAAAGTGTCATCTATTTTTAGGTAAAAAAACAGCAAAGACAGCCCCGCCATCTTCTGTGTTTGTAATCTCTATTGAACCACCAAGAAGATCAACCTCTTCTTTTACATTCGCCAAGCCATATCCTCTATTTTTTCCTTTAATTGAGTAACCCCTTTCAAAAATGGATTCTTCCATTCCATAAGGAATTCCCTTTCCACTATCTGAAACCTCAAAAAGAACATCATTCCCTATATCAGTTACGAAAAAGGACACTCTTTTTTGTTTACCTTCAGCTGCTGCTTCAAAGGCATTATCCAATAAATTCCCTAAGATTACGATTAAGGGTGAAAGTTCAATTGTTTCAGGAAGGAGTCCTAATGAACTCTCCTCGTCGATCTGAAACTGGATTTTCTTTTCAGAGGCTTTTGCAATCTTGCCAAGTAAAATAGCCTGTACCTTTTCATCCTTTATGTTGTTAAAAAGTAGTTCGGTATGATGTTCTTGTGTTTTTGTTTCCTCTTGGATTAATTGAATGGCTTCTTCCCTTTTATTAAGTTGAATCAAACCCAGAAGAACATATAGCTTATTTGTAAACTCATGAGCCTGTGCCCGTAAATCCTCAGAATATTGCTTTACCTCTGAAAAAGCATCCACCATCTTTTTTATTTCTGTTTTGTCTCTAAAACTAGCAACTGTTCCTACCCGTTTTCCATCCTCTAAAACTGGTTGAGTGTTCACAATGATCGTTTTATTATTGTATTGAACTTCTTTATTTGTTTCATCTGATCCAGATTTCATCAATTTCAAAATTTGGTCAGAAGAAATCATTTCGCTAATTTTTCTGGACTCTATCCTGCCATGCACATCCAATATATGTTGAGCAGATTTATTCATCATCGTCACTCTATCATCTTGATCAATTGCAACGATACCTTCCTTTACAGATTGCAGAATGGCATTTCTCTCTCTGTATAATGAAGCGATTTCAAATGGTTCTAACCCAAGAGTATCTTTTCGAATATTACGTGCTAGTATAGTACTTCCTATTATTCCTATGAAAAGAAAAGCACTTGATGTTGCAATCATCTTTTTTACCTCTTTAGATATTTGTTCGCGTATAGTACTCATCTTAAATTCGACGATAACTGCTCCTTCAACCTTCGTAAAATCTCCATGATCTAGAATAATTGGAGCAATACCTTTTAAAACCTCTTTCTCTCCTTCACCTACATGGACAACATAAGAACTACCAAACACTAAAGCTTTATACGTTTCTCTCATCTCTGAATGTATATTCTCTTTTTGTGAATACGCCTCAGATATTACCTTCTTCGATCGGTCTTCAACTAAAATACGTGAAGCATCTACTTGACCTAAAATCTTTTCAGTCAGTAAATCAAGCCTATACTTGTTATGATCTAAACGAAACGCTTCCTGGACCGCTGGCATATATGATAGTGTTTGCGCCGTTTGTAGCGCTAGATCCTCAGATTGTTTTACATCCTCTTTTGTTTCATTGTAAACAAACATAGCTGTTAATGACCCAAGAACTAATAAAAAAAGAATGAATACTAACCCTAAAATTTTCGTTTGAAGTGAAACATGTAAACTCCCTTTCATACCATCCTCCAAAGTAAGTATTATCTAAAAATTCACAGAGGTTCTAGAGATTAAATGTTCAGAAAATTTAATTTATGATCTCTAAAAAACTAGGATATCATTATTAAGTGAGATGGTCATCTTTATCGTTAAAAAATTTTTATTTTAAGATAGTATTGCTATTAAGATGATGAACTTTTGACTATATGTTGATATAATTTAGATTAAAGAATGGATTTCTATCATAATAAGGGGCATCAATATGTTAAAAACCAAAAGACTAGATCAAATAAAAGAATATGTTTTTAAGCATAAGAATGTATCATTGGATGAGCTCGTAGACGTATTTAATGTTTCAAAAAACACGATAAGAAGAGACGTAAAACTCTTAGTTGACCAAGGGGAGTTAAAAAAAGTGTACGGAGGGGTGTCAGTCAATCATTCTACTCTTGTTTCCTTCAACGACCGAAAAGTTCGAAACCAGAATGAAAAACAAAGAATTGCTGAACTAGCCTCTCAATATGTTGTAGATGGTGATATCCTTTTTATCGATTCAGGAACAACTACTTACGAAATGCTAGAGTTTATTAAAGAAAAGAATATTACAGTTGTGACAAATAACGTAGATTTTATCGTTGAAGCTATGCCATACGACAATCTAAACGTCTACTCGACAGGAGGGATGCTTGAAAGAAATACAAAGTCATTTGTGAGCTATAAGGGAATAGACATCTTTAATACTTATAATATTAACAAGGCTTTTATGGCTTCAACAGGCATTTCTATTTCT
>DASQMK010000645.1:0-3338 GCA_035645575.1 Metabacillus sp. | reverse complement strand
TAGATAAACTGGTTCTATTATAGATGCTAAGTAAAAAAGAGCCTCTTGAATATGAAGAGACTCTTTCTAAGATATTTTATTTAATAAATCCTTTATAATGACGTTTCACTAACTGACTTTCAAAATGGGAATACCATTTCCTACACCTTTAGCAGTAATCTCCTCTCCTAACCACATTAAAAATGCCGTTCCTGCTGTTAATACAATCGCGATTAATAAGTATGTTCCAATACCAGGATTTTCAATAAGCAGACCACCTGACTGTGTATTAAAACCATAAGACATACCTAACGCTTGGATGAATCCTAAAATAATCGTAAAGTATCGTGTGAATAGAGCGAGTTTACGACGCCCAACATCTCCTTGTTTTGACCATTCTGTAAATTTCGGAACAACATCCATCTGTAAAAGCTGAAGGATGATCGAAGCAGTAATATATGGCATAATTCCCATGGCTAGGATTGAGAAATTATATTAAGTACAATTGTAGTACTAAATAAAAAACTAGCCTCTTGTCCTAAGACTTAGAAGCCAGTTTTTCTGTTCGTTTATTAACCTTTCAATTGCTTTAATAGATTGATCAGTAGTTTTATGTTTTCTTCAGTTATTGATTTTCCATTTTGAGCTATTAAATGATTTTCATAGGCGTTCAGTTGACCATTCGTCGCCTGATGATTCCCTTCCGCTGCTGATGCTTTCGCGGATTGAAGCTTATTCACTAGTGCTTCAGAAACTCCTTCTTTCGTCACCATAGTTTCAGTTAAACGACCTAAACTATCAAAATCAACAGTCACTGTAAATTCAATTTCTGCATTGGTTGTATTGCCCGCTTTGTCTGTCGAAGTAGCAGTGATTTTATTGATTCCTAGTTTAAATTCATAGGCTGGTCCTTCAACATTTGCGCACTCCTTAGAAGCTATACCAGACAATTCATCGGTTACGCTGCAAGTGATCTTAATCATTGAATCAACGGAATATGTTTCTTGATAACCCGTAAATTCGATGACTGGTGCTGTTGTATCAAGAATGATCTTTTGCTGGTATAACTCGCTGATGTTTCCAGCATGATCTTTAAATTCAACAAAGACTTTTTTCTCACCATCACCAGACGGCAGTGTTAATTCTTTTGTTGATTTAAACTCTTCCCAGTTACTCCACTCTTTTGCATCAGTGGAATAGCGTGTTTGATAGACACCGCTTAAGTCGTCTTTGGCTTCTAGTGATAAAGTAACATTGGATTTATTCGTAAACTCTGCACCATTATTGATGGTAAACTGACCTTCAGGTGGTGTTGTATCCTTTGGCTTCTCGACAGTTACTTCACTCACAGCCATTAAACCACCATCAACTGTTGTTACAGTGATTTTTGCTTTTCCTTCTTTTAAGGCCGTAACTTTTCCATTTTCATCAACGGTTGCAACTTCTTCATTATTACTAGACCATACAACCGCTTTATTGACTGCATCATTAGGTGTAACTGTTGCATGTAGTGTTCCTGTTTTACCTTCTGACAACGTTAATGTTTCCTGATCAAGTGTTACAGATGTTGGATGTTGTTCAGTTCTTGGAACTTTAACAGCAGGAACATTTTTTAGTAGAGCCTCATGTTCTGCTTTTGTCACTGGAAGTACTGTTCCATGTCGTGGACGAGCTGGTAAATCGTAGTTTTCAGACAGTTTCCATTCACCTGATTGCAGGTCTGTTGTTTCAAAAGGAACATATCCTCTGCCACCGAACTCATCAATGAACATATACCATTTTTCTTCAGTATTCGATTTAAAGATAGTTGGACCTTCACCTTGACCAATAGATCCTTTACCAATTCCTTCTTTAATAAGCTTGAAGTTAGGATCAAGGACTGAGTTCCCTACCTCTTGGAAAATAAATTTACCGTTTGGTGAAGACGACGTATTGCTTCTTTCATCCTTTGAAAGTCGATAAATTTTGTCATCATGTTTGATCATCGTTGTATCAATAACTGAATAACCAAGGTCAATATAGACTTCAGGTTTTGTAAATGTGTAGAAATCTCTTGTTTTACTATACATCATTTTGTTATAGGTTGAGCCACTATGGTCTGCATTGTCATATAACTTCGATGCCCAGAAAACAATATATTCCCCGGTTGTATCATCATAAAAGATTTCCGGAGCCCATGTATTACCAGCCTCTGGAGGGGCCACTTCAACCATTCTTTGCTCAGACCAATTAATCAAATCCGTGGATTCCCACACCATGATAGATCGACTACCTGATCTTTGTGCACGGTCCCAATTCCAATCTCCGTTGACTTTTAGATCTGTTGCTATTAAATAGAATTTATCACCTTCCGGGGAGCGGATAATGAACGGATCTCTGAGTCCCTTTTCTCCTAATTTAGATGTAATAGCTGGTGCTCCATTGTTTAACTCATTCCATTTAAGCGGGTTGTTGCCTTCACTTAAAGCGAAATAAATTTGCTCACCATTTGTATATCCTTCCCCTGTAAAATAACTAAAGACGTATCCTTCATAGGCTTGTTTTTTCGGCATTTCTTTCACATTTGCTAAAAACGCCTTCGTAATCATCTCATTATTTAATGAGATTGTTGCCGTTAATTTAACTGTTTTATTTCCTACACCTTGTGCCGGACGTTTTACTTCACCGGTAGCTGTAATCATCTTTGGATCACTTGATTTCCAAGTAATCTTTGTTCCGTTCTCCCCAGATGTTGGTAATGTTAGATTTCCACGGACATCATGAATGTTATGAACCATTAATGCTTCTGCATCTGTTCGGACCGCGACTGAATCATGTGGTTTCTTTAATACAGTTACAGTAAATTCTTTTGTTGCTTCATTTTTCCCATCTGAAATAGTCGCAATGATTTTAACTGTTTTGTTTCCTTCTTCATATGAAGGTCTTGAAACTTTCCCTTCATTTGAGATAATATCTTGATTTTTTGATTCCCAAGTGATCGAAGTCCCATTTGCTCCTGTCTTAGGGAATGATAAATCTGATGTAACTTTATCTTTGTTTTCATTCTTATTGATAATCGTTGAGTAATCTAATTGTTTGATCGCATTTTGAAGTAGTAAACCTTCCATTTTTGAAACTTTTGCATCTGCTTTTTCTTTTAGTTTGCTTACTTCTGTAGCTGTTAAAGCTCCATCATATATTTCAAAATCTGCTATCATTCCTCCGAAGTACGGATCAGATGAATAGAATGAGCGGCCAATAAATCCACTTCTACCAATTACATTATTAATCTGTGCTAATGTATATCCATTTGTTGATCCAGATGCAACTTCAACACCGTCGATATACAATTTTAATGTTTTATCTTTGCCAGACATAAC
>DASQMK010000644.1:0-6220 GCA_035645575.1 Metabacillus sp. | reverse complement strand
TGTACCTATATGAATATCTACCTTGCAGCTAAAAAGCTTAGCGAAAAATAAATGGCCGCTTTGGTGGATAATGGTAACAAGAGGAAGTACTAAAAAAAGTGAAAGAAAGAATTTCCACATATCTTCAAATCCGAACATGGGTAGTCCCCCAATATTGTTTAGTATTTCTTAATCTGTTTCATACCCGTCCTATTTTTTGTAAAACATATATTCAAACTATAAATATAAAATCTGTTTTAAAATGTAAGTGGCCGTTTAAAAGGAAATATATTTTAATAAATCCTCCATTTTCTTTAAGAACTGTTATAAAGATAAGAGTTTTACGTTTGAGGGCTTTTCTTGCAGGGTAAAACCTTCCTAACACAGTTAAAAGGAGGAATTAGGAATGGATAATAGTTGGAAGAAAAAATTAATTGTAGGTGGAATGGCTGCGACATTAACTTTTGGAGGACTAGCAGGGTGTGCTGATGGAGTCGATCAAGATAATGGACCTAGTGATGGAGAACAAAAGGACGATGTAGATAACGACAATAAAAATCCAGAAACAGAGTAAGTATAAGAAGTCCGTTAGAAAAACTGGATAGAGAAGTACTTTTTGCAACAAAAGGAGTATCATGATGCACTGTAAAGCTAGCTAGTTTTGTCCTTTATGGTGGTGATAAAGACAATTTGTAGCGGTTGTAAATAGGATTTTTCTTTCATGTGTCAATGAAAGAAATTTTTACATCAGTTCTTAATCCGTTCATAGGTCATTACCGTTGTTAAGGAGCGATTAAAATGGCAAATAGATACTATGTATCAGTAGAAGCCGGTGATATCCAGGATTCCGAATTTGATGACCACTTTCATTATTATGAAATAGAGGCTTCCAAGCAGCAAATGGAGGAAATTGAGAGTATCTTACAAGAGATTAAAATGACGGAATATGACCCAAAACCAATTCTCACATCTTTAAATGAAGAAAATGGTATAGAAGCACGAGAAGAGCAACATCGTTTACTTATAAAGCTATATGATAAAATTTATCAGCTAGGTACGACTGAAACAAAACAGGAAATAAGATCATTAAAAATACCAAACCAGCTCCAGTAAAGATGGAGCTGGTTTTCTTATGTATTTCCCATAAAATATCTGAAAAGAGAAATAAGGGATGTTAAAACATCCCCAATTTATTACTAATAGAATTGTTTCTCTTAACAATCAATCGGCATTTTCCAGTTCTTAATCCAACCTCGAGCCTTCATGGCTTCTGCAAGTCTTCCCACTCCTACTAAATAGGCTGATTCTCTCATACTAACTTTTTTCTCTTCTTTCATTCTATATACACTTTCAAATGCATTGATTAATTTCTCTTGCAGCTTATCATTAATTTCATTTTCTTTCCAAAAATAATTCATTGAATTTTGAACCCATTCAAAATAGGAGACAGTTACACCACCAGCGTTACATAATATATCCGGAATCACAAATATGCCCTTTTCTTCCATAATATTATTTCCTTCTGGTGTAGTTGGACCATTAGCGGCTTCAGCTACGATCTTTGTTTTAATATTAGGGGCGGTTTTGCTGGTAATTTGGTTCTCTAACGCAGCCGGAACAAGGATATCGCATTCCAAAGAAAACAATTCCTCATTTGTAATATTTACACTGTCTTGAAACCCTTTTACCGTTCCGTTTTCGTTAACATAATCGATTAAATTCATGATGTCTAAACCATTTGGTTTATAAGCCCCACCTTTTGCATCTGTAATAGCGACGACCTTTACTCCATGTTGATGTAATAGTTTTGCAGTGATAGAACCAACATTCCCAAATCCTTGAATGACTGCTGATAGGTTATCAAGTTTGAGATTTAGACGTTTGGCAGCCTCAAGAATGGAAATGACGACACCACGTCCGGTTGCCTCAATTCGACCAGCTGACCCGCCAATCACAATTGGCTTACCTGTAATAAAACCAGGAACACTATGTCCTGATAACCGATCAAACTCGTCCAACATCCATCCCATGATTTGTTGGTTTGTATTAACATCAGGGGCGGGGACATCTTTTTCGGGTCCAATAATAGGTTCTAATTCTCTAATAAATCCCCGACTTAATTCCTCCAACTCTCTATTTGAAAGTTCATGTGGATCGACTATAATCCCACCTTTTCCACCTCCAAAAGGTAAACCGATCAGGGCAGACTTTAAAGACATCCACATTGATAAGGCTATTACCTCGTCCTCGGTAACGTTTTGGTGGAATCGAACTCCACCTTTCGTTGGTCCTAATATATCGATATGCTGTGAACGGATACCAGTATAGCTTACATATTGACCATTATCCCTACGAATTGGAATAGAAACTTTCATTACTCTAGCTGGTTTTTTTAAAATCTCATAAACACCTTTTGGGAGGTTTAGTGACTCTGTTGCACGTTCAATTAAACGTTTCGCGATTTCATATGGATTGTTAATATCTATCCCATTTTGTTGTTCTTTAGAAGGCATTTCCGATTTTATTGCTGCAATAGAGTCATTGCTTGTTCCTTCATGAGGCTCCTCATTTGTCGTCTTTGGTTTTTCTTCCATGATTAAATCCTTTACAGGGTTCGGTTTGCTTCCCATTTTTATATCCTTCCTTTCAATTTATTCGTTCTATTCAATGCTATAAAAGAAAAATAGCTCTATTTTTTCCCTTTTCGATTACTTACCCTTAAACTTTTAATCTTAAAACAGCAAGGGGAAAATATTAATTATCTAGATTTAGGTGAACCTAGCAAAATGAATGGATTCACCAGCAAACAAATAGATTTGATGATTTTGTTCTTCTTAAGCAAGTCAAAATGAGATAAAAAGCTAACCGGGTATCAATAAGTGTTTCGATCTTTTTCTAAAATATAGGTTTATTTATTAAACAAGAAGGTTATAGTTTCTATACGTCCGAGAGGACAATCTATTAACTATTATTTTTCTTAGAGGAGGAATTAAAATGGCTAAAAAAAATGATGGGAAAATGACGGTAGAAGAAGCAGGTCGTAAAGGAGGAGAGGCTACCGCCAAAAATCATGATAAAGAGTTTTATCAAGAGATTGGAAGAAAAGGTGGAGAAGCTACTTCCGAAAATCACGATAAAGAGTTTTACCAGGAAATTGGTGAAAAAGGTGGAGAATCTCGCAGCAAACAAAGAGATAACGATTAATATTTTTTAGTGTACAACCTAAAACAGTTTAGTTTAGTTTGGTCATAACCAAAGAAGAAGTTTGTACAAGTTTTTGTGCAAGCTTCTTTTTTAAAGATTGATGAAAAAGTAACAAAGTTTCTTAAAAAACCGAAACATAAAAGTTTATCAAATTGAACAACGGGTATCTACTATACTAAATAAATTAAAAAAGGAGAGATAAAATATGGGATTTCTTTGGGCATTAATTATAGGTGGAATTATTGGTTGGTTAGCAGGATTAATCGCGGGACGAGATATTCCTGGAGGGATTATTGGTAACATTGTTGCAGGATTTATTGGAGCATGGCTCGGCTCGCTTTTATTAGGGCAGTGGGGACCAGAAACAGGAGGCTTCTATATTATCCCGGCTTTAATAGGAGCTATCGTTCTAGTATTTGTCGTTAGTTTTGTTTTGAAAAGTTTCCGAAGACATGCTTAATATGATCAATATAGTAAAGAGGCTGCGTGATCGCAGTCTCTTTGTTTAAAGGCTATAGAATTATACTTCATATCGGTTAGAAAATGGAAAAATTTCATTTATAAAGGATACCAGTTCAATGAAAAAGGTAAAGGATAAGGGACTGTTATAGATTAAATAAATAATAGAAGGTGATGGGATGAAAACAACAGAGAACTTATTGTTAACAAAAGAAGACATGATAAACGAACAAATAGTTCCTAATTGGGTAATCAAAGAATATCAGACGTTTCATAAAACAGTGACAGATCCTACTTTTCCTTGTTATTTTGGAATGAGTGCTGAGAACAAAGGAGAACTTCGCTATTCATACATTACATATGATAATTGGTCACATTTACCTGATACTATTAATAGCTTTATTGAGTTATTCTATGCACCTAAGCTTATTCGGCATGGATTATTTCTTTTCGTAGAGCCTGAGAAGACGGAGAAATCAATTTCCTATTATCGGAACTATTTTTGGGAAATCTTGCAGTATTTACATAAACATGATGTAAGAGAGTGGCCGCAGGATATTCCGTACGATCCTGACCATCATCTATGGGCATTTTCGTTTGGGAATGAACCGTTTTTTGTATTTGGGAATTCACCTGCATACAAGAAACGGAAGACAAGAAATTTAGGAAACAGCCTCATTTTAGGTTTTCAACCACGACGTATTTTTGAAGGGTTAGAGGGAACATCGAAAGGAGGAGCGATGTCTAGAGAGAAAGTGAGAGAACGTGTAGAAAAATGGGATCTGCTGCCGAAGCATCCAAATATAAGTCATTACGGTGATCCTGATCATCGAGAATGGAAACAGTACTTTATTGGTGATGATGCCAAACCAATTAAAGGAAAATGTCCATTTCACCAACTAACGAAAAATTAACTAGAGGCGCCTTCTTAAAAATAGGAGGCGTTTTTATTTTTGCTTAGGAATTTATAAAATTCTTGTACTATGGATAAGTGCTCGGCATCCAGCTCCGAAGCACAGGACGTGCAAGTGCAGTCTTGCAACAGGACGTTGCGGTTTTAGACTGCCAGCGCCTAGCCCTTCGAGGTCATAAGCTACTAATTTCGAATTGAAGGCAAAGGACGCCTTCTATTTTAAATCACCTTATTTGCCCTAGGCTGATCAAGGTGCTTTCGCTTTTGTTCATAAGTCAAACATTGAATAAATAAACAAACTTTTTCATTATCTGAATGAGAATAATTAGATATCAATAAAAAATTAAAACCCTTGGCATGGAGACAAGGGTTTAGGTTAATTAAGGATCAAATCAGTATGATCATTTAGATACGTGCTCAACTTCAATCAATTTAATTTGGTGGCCATTAATTTCTTTAACTTTGAATTCGTATCCTTCACAGTTAACCGCCGTTCCTAGAGTAACATCTGATTTTTGAGAAAGGATCCAACCGCCGATTGTGTCTATTTCAGAATCATAAATATTTAAGTCAAACAATTCATTGACCTCTGACAGCAAAACCTTTCCATTAAGTAAGGTAGTGTTTGTATCTATTTTTTGAATCTCCGGTTTTTCATCTATATCAAATTCATCTCGTATTTCGCCGACAAGTTCTTCTAGAATATCTTCTACAGTTACAATGCCAGCTGTTCCTCCAAATTCATCTAGTAATAGTGCCATGTGTGTTTTTTCTTGTTGCATTTTTATAAGCAGCTCCTTAATAGGTGTCGTCTCAATCATACTAATAATAGGTCGAATAAATTGATTATAATGATTTTGTTGATTGCAAGAGTCTATTGTTAGAATATCTTTTATATTTACCATACCAATAATGTTATCTTTATTATTGTTTGCTACAGGATATCTTGTATATTTTTTTTTCTTCATCAGATGTAAGTTTTCAATAAAAGGAAGCTCTAGATAAAGACATTCCATTTCTGTACGAGGAACCATTATTTCTTTTGCTACACGGTCATCAAATTCGAATACTTTATTGACATATTGAAACTCTGTTTGGTTAATTTCTCCGCTTTTAAAACTATTAGAAAGAATCTGACGCAACTCTTCTTCTGAGTGAGCTATTTCGTTTTCTTTAGCCGGGTGAAGCCCGAACAATCTGATAAATATTCTAGCTGATCCATTTAATGCCCAAATAATTGGATACATGATCTTATAAAACATAATAAGTGGTGGTGCACTAAAAAGACAGACCCTCTCCGCTTTTTGAATGGCAACGGTTTTGGGAGCTAATTCCCCAATGACAACATGCAAAAAAGTAATAGAAGCAAAAGCAATAATAAACGCTAGTGTAGAAGAAAGGGCCTCTGATATATTCATCTTTACAAATATTGGGTTTAAAAGATGTTCAACTGTAGGCTCTCCCAACCACCCTAAACCCAGAGCAGTAATTGTTATTCCTAATTGACAGGCTGATAAATATCCATCTAAGTTATCAAGAACCTTACGAACAGCAACCGCACGTTTGTTGCCTTTTTCAATTAAGTGTTCTATTCGGGTTCTTCTTATTTTAACTATTGCAAATTCGGATGCTACGAAAAATGCGGTTAACAAGATTAAGAGTACC